>NZ_JBPYUI010000006.1:100674-251646 GCF_051858335.1 Klebsiella sp. K47 | reverse complement strand
ACCGACGACCTTCGGGTTATGAGCCCGACGAGCTACCAGGCTGCTCCACCCCGCGTCACCGTACTGCTTCACTTTGTCAAATTTGATTGGTTGCGGGGGCCGGATTTGAACCGACGACCTTCGGGTTATGAGCCCGACGAGCTACCAGGCTGCTCCACCCCGCGTCCGTGGAAGCGCACTATACTCCGCTAGCGAGATGATGCAACCTTTTTTCGACCAAATCGACATTTTTGTAAGAATTGGCTTATAAAACGCCACGTTGTGGTGTTTTTTTACACAAATCTGTGCCATCGATGAGATCGCGCATTTCAATAGCTCCGGCGCTTTGTTATCTTCAACACGCACTAAGGCTTCGCAGCAAAAGATGAGACACCATGAAAGGACGTTGGGCAAAATATGTAGCGACGGGGGCAATGCTGGCCATGCTCGCCGCCTGTTCCTCAAAACCGACCGACCGCGGTCAGCAATATAGCGATGGCAAGTTCACCCAGCCGTTTTCACTGGTAAACCAGCCGGATGCCGTCGGGGCACCGATCAACGCCGGCGACTTCTCCGAGCAGGTTAATCAAATTCGTAACGCCTCGCCACGCCTCTATAATAGCCAGAGCAACGTCTATAACGCGCTGCAGGAGTGGCTGCGCGCCGGCGGCGACACCCGTACGCTGCGCCAGTTTGGCATCGACGCCTGGCAGATGCAGGGCGTCGACAACTATGGCAACGTCCAGTTTACCGGCTACTACACGCCGGTGGTGCAGGCGCGCCACACCCGTCAGGGCGAATTCCAGTACCCCATTTACCGTATGCCGCCAAAGCGCGGTAAGCTGCCGTCCCGCGCCAGCATCTATGCCGGCGCGCTGAGCGATAACTATGTGCTGGCGTATAGCAACTCGTTGATGGATAACTTCATCATGGACGTGCAGGGCAGCGGCTATATCGACTTTGGCGATGGTTCGCCGCTCAACTTCTTTAGCTATGCCGGGAAAAACGGCTGGCCCTATCGCAGCATCGGCAAAGTGCTAATCGACCGCGGGGAAGTGAAGAAAGAAGATATGTCGATGCAGGCGATCCGCGAGTGGGGTGAGAAGCACAGCGAAGCGGAAGTGCGTGAGCTGCTGGAGCAGAACCCGTCGTTCGTGTTCTTTAAACCGCAGTCTTTCGCGCCGGTGAAAGGGGCCAGCGCTGTGCCGCTGATCGGCCGCGCCTCGGTGGCCTCCGACCGGTCGATTATTCCGCCAGGAACCACCTTGCTGGCCGAGGTGCCTCTGCTGGATAATAACGGCAAGTTTAACGGCCAGTACGAACTGCGCCTGATGGTCGCCCTCGACGTCGGCGGGGCCATCAAAGGTCAGCATTTCGACATCTATCAGGGCATTGGGCCTGACGCGGGCCACCGTGCCGGCTGGTATAACCACTACGGCCGCGTATGGGTGCTGAAAAACGCCCCGGGCGCGGGGAATGTTTTTAGCGGCTAACTCCCCTGGCCATGCCTGTTGACCAGGGCGCCCGGATGACGCCGTTTACGGCGGCCTCCGGGCGCTGTCATTTTGTTCTGAGGTTCTATGTCTGTTGTAATCAGCGATGCCTGGCGCCAGCGTTTTGGCGGTACGGCACGTTTATATGGTGAAAAAGCGCTGCAATGTTTTGCCGACGCCCACGTCTGCGTGGTCGGGATCGGCGGGGTCGGCTCCTGGGCGGCGGAAGCGCTGGCGCGGACCGGCATCGGGGCGATCACCCTTATCGATATGGACGATGTCTGCGTCACCAACACCAATCGTCAGATCCATGCCCTCAGCGGCAACGTCGGGCTGGCGAAAGCGGAGGTGATGGCGGAGCGTATTCGTCTCATCAACCCGGAGTGTCGGGTGACGGTGGTGGATGATTTCGTGACCCCGGAAAACGTGGCGGAATATCTTGGCGTCGGCTTTAGCTATGTTATCGACGCCATCGATAGCGTCCGGCCGAAAGCGGCGCTTATCGCCTGGTGTCGCCGCTACAAGGTGCCGCTGGTGACTACCGGCGGGGCGGGTGGTCAGATTGACCCAACGCAGATCCAGGTCGCTGACCTGGCGAAGACCATCCAGGATCCGCTGGCGGCCAAACTGCGCGAGCGGCTGAAAAGCCAGTTTGGGGTGGTGAAAAACAGCAAAGGTAAGCTCGGTGTAGACTGCGTCTTCTCTACGGAAGCGCTGGTCTACCCGCAGGCGGACGGCAGCGTCTGCGCAATGAAGAGCACGGCGGAAGGGCCGAAGCGGATGGACTGCGCTTCCGGCTTTGGCGCGGCGACGATGGTGACCGCGACCTTCGGCTTCGTCGCGGTGTCGCATGCCCTGAAGAAGATGCTGGCGAAAGCGCAGCGTGACGCTGCGGCTGCCGGAAAGTAGTTTGCCCACCGGGCGCGGCGGCGGGAAAGCGAAATCGTGAGATTACCTTTCGCGGGCGGCGGCGAGCACCGCCTCGCTCAGGGCGCTGAGGCCCTGGCTGCGCGAGGCGCTGAGCTGGCCGCGCAGCCCCAGCTCGTCGAACAGCGCCAGCGGATCCTGCGCCAGGATCCCGGCGCGGGTTTTTCCTTCCACGGCGGTTAAAAGTACCGCCAGCAGACCGCGCACAATCCTTCCTTCGCTGTCGCCAAAGAAGTGCAGCCTGCCCTCGGCGTCCTCCTCATAGCCCAGCCAGACGCGGTTCTCACAGCCGGCAATCTCATGGGCCTGCGCTTTGCGCTCGTCGGTCAGCGTCGGCAGCTTTTTGCCCAATAAAATCAGCTGACGGTATTTATCCTCCCACTGGTTCAGCGGGGCGAAGATCTGGCGCAGCGTAGCGTCGGTAATGGTTGTGCCGAAGGGGTGCAGAGTTGTCATTAATCCACCAGAATTTCCAGGGCGCGATCCACCGCGTGGACCAGCGCCGCAACATCGTCTTGGGTATTGTAGGGGGCGAAAGAGGCCCGCAGGGTGCCGCTGACCCCTAAGGCAGCCAGCAGCGGCTGGGCGCAGTGTTGTCCGGCGCGCAGGGCAATGCCGGACTCCGCCAGCAGCGTCACCAGATCGCTGTGATGAATACCCTCAAATTCAAAGGCCAGCAGGCTTGACTGCTGGCAGCGGAAAGAGCGGAAGCCCGGCCGTTTCGCCAGTTCCTCTTCCGCCAGGCTCGCCAGACTGCGGCTCCAGTTTTCCGCCTGGCCGATATCGCTCTGCGCCAGCCACTCCAGCGCGGCGCTGAGGCCGATAACCCCGGCGACATTCGGCGTACCGGCCTCGAGGCCATAGGGGGCCGGCTGCGGCGTAAAGCCGTCAAAGCTGACCTCGGCGATCATTTTCCCGCCGCCGAGCCAGGGCGACATCGCTGCCAGCAGCTCGCTTTTGCCGTACAGGGCGCCGATCCCGGTCGGGCCATACAGCTTATGGCCGGAAAAGGCGTAAAAATCGATATCCAGCGCCTGCACGTCAGCGGGGAAATGCACCGCCCCCTGGGCGCCATCGACCATCACCACCATCCCGGCGGCGTGGGCAAGGCGGATAGCCTGCGCCAGGTCCGGGCAGCCGCCGGTGACGTTGGACATCTGGCCGATGGCCAGCACCCGGCTGCGCGGGGTAATCAGCGCGCTGAGGCTGGCGATATCCGGCAGGCGGTCGGCGCCAAGCGGCAGTTTGACCACTCTGGCGCCAGTCTGCCCGGCCACCATCAGCCAGGGCACGAGGTTGGCATGATGCTCGGCTTCGCTAACGATAATTTCATCGCCAGGCTGCAGGCGCGGCCGGACGTAGCTTTGCGCCACCATATTGATGGCCTCGGTGGTCCCCCGCGTCCAGACGATATCTTTGCCGGAAGGGGCGCTAAGCCACGCCGCCACGCGATCGCGGGCCGCCTCGTAGCGCTCGGTCAGCCGCTGGGCGGCGGCGAACTGGCTGCGATGGACATTGCCGGCGCTCAGGCGATAAAACTGGTCGCTGGCGTCGATCACCGCCAGCGGTTTGAGCGCTGTCGCCGCGCTGTCGAGATAGACGCCGGCATCGGCCAGAGCCGGAAACTGCGCGCGAAAGTGCGCCGGGTTGAATGCGTTCATGGAATTCCTCGTATCAATACCGCGATCGTCGCGCAATTTGCCGGGCGTGACAAGGTCTCTGCGTCCTGTGGAATTGTCCGAATGTGACTCCACGTCGGTCAAAGAGGGTTATGCTGAAAAGTGTTGGGTTTGTGTTTTAACCTATTACTTAACGAGTTACGAATAGTATAAATAGCCGTAAGGAGAGAAGAATGAAAATGACTAAGGCCGCTGCGATTATCTCTGCCTGTATGCTGACTTTAGGCCTGAGCGCCTGTTCCTCTAACTATGTGATGCATACCAACGATGGGCGGACCATCGTTACCGACGGGAAACCGCAAACCGATAATGACACTGGCATGATCTCGTATAAAGACGCGTGGGGCAACAAACAGCAGATCAATCGCTCTGACGTGAAACAACTGGGTGAACTGGACGAGTAAGGCAGTAAAAAGGCAAAAAAAAGCACCGCGCGTTGCGGTGCTACATTAAATCACTATGGACAGACAGGGTAAATGTACAGGAAGTGAAAAGGGGTAGCTTTGCTACCAGGGTCTGCAAAAACAGACCAATTGCAAACACAACAACACAACATCACAACCGTAAGCCAAAAGCTTGATGGAACACGCATTCCAAAAAAAGCTTCTCGTTCCGGCTCAGGAAGTGCCGCCACTATAGGTATTTGCTGGTAGAACCTCAACGGACAATTTATAATGGCTCAGATAAAAAAAACTAATAGGTTAATCATTGTTTCCTATTTGTTAAATTGAGTTAACATCTAAGCCAGAATAACCATGTCGAAGCGATTACCACCTCTGAATGCATTACGTGTTTTTGATGCAGCCGCACGTCATCTCAGCTTCACTCGGGCAGCCGATGAGCTTTTTGTGACGCAGGCCGCAGTCAGCCATCAAATCAAGTCTCTCGAGGATTTTCTGGGCCTTAAGCTGTTCCGTCGGCGCAATCGTTCGCTGCTGTTAACGGAAGAAGGGCAGAGCTATTTTCAGGATATTAAAGAGATTTTTTCGCAACTGACGGAAGCGACGCGTAAACTGCAGGCGCGCAGCGCCAAAGGGGCATTAACGGTCAGTTTATTGCCAAGTTTCGCCATTCAGTGGCTGGTGCCAAGACTCACAAGCTTTAACTCAGCTTATCCGGGAATCGACGTCAGGATCCAGGCGGTGGACCGTCAGGAGGATAAGCTGGCGGACGATGTCGATGTGGCGATTTTTTATGGTCGCGGCAACTGGCCGGGCCTGCGTGTGGAAAAATTGTACGCCGAGTATCTGCTGCCGGTCTGTTCCCCGCTCTTGCTCACCGGAGACAAAGCATTGAAAACGCCTGCCGATCTGGCGCAACATACCCTTCTTCACGATGCGTCCCGCCGCGACTGGCAAACTTATACCCGTCAGCTTGGTCTAAGCCATATTAATGTGCAGCAGGGGCCGATTTTCAGCCATAGCGCGATGGTGCTGCAGGCGGCCATTCACGGGCAGGGCGTGGCGCTGGCCAACAACGTCATGGCGCAGTCCGAAATTGAAGCCGGTCGTCTGGTGTGTCCGTTTAATGATGTTCTGGTCAGTAAGAATGCGTTTTACCTTGTTTGCCATGACAGTCAGGCAGAACTGGGTAAAATAGCCGCTTTCCGGCAGTGGATCCTGGCGAAAGCGGCAAGTGAACAAGAAAAATTCCGCTTTCGTTATGAACAATAATTACTTGTAGGGTAACAACATGACCAGCCGTTTTATGCTGATATTCGCCGCGATTAGCGGCTTTATCTTTGTGGCTCTGGGCGCCTTTGGCGCGCATGTCTTAAGTCAATCGCTCGGCGCGGCGGAGATGGCCTGGATCCATACCGGCCTGGAGTACCAGGCCTTCCATACCCTGGCGATTTTTGGTCTGGCGGTGGCGATGCAGCGTCGGATCAGTATCTGGTTCTACTGGAGCAGCGTATTTCTGGCGTTAGGGACAGTGCTGTTCAGCGGCAGCCTCTATTGTCTGGCGCTGTCTCATTTACGTCTGTGGGCGTTCGTGACCCCGGTGGGCGGCGTAAGCTTCCTCGCCGGTTGGGTTTTAATGTTAATTGGTGCAATTCGTCTGAAACGTAAGGGCGTTGTTCATGAATAAGGTTGTCCTCTATTGTCGCCCTGGGTTTGAGAAAGAGTGCGCAGCAGAAATTACCGATAAGGCAGCCCGCCTTGAGGTGTTTGGTTTTGCCCGGGTCAAAGAAGACTCTGGCTATGTAATTTTTGAAGGTTATCAGCAGGACGACGGCGAGAAGCTGGTGCGCGATCTGCCGTTCAGCTCGCTAATTTTCGCCCGTCAGATGTTTGTGGTCGGCGAACTGCTGCGCGACCTGCCGCCGGAGGATCGCATTACCCCGATCGTCGGCATGCTGCAGGGCGTGGTGGAGAAGGGTGGCGAGCTGCGTGTGGAAGTGGCGGATACCAACGAAAGCAAAGAGCTGATGAAGTTCTGCCGCAAGTTTACGGTGCCGTTACGCGCGGCGCTGCGCGAGGCGGGCGTGCTGACCAACTATGAAACGCCAAAGCGACCGGTGGTGCATGTGTTCTTTATCGCACCCGGCTGCTGCTATACCGGCTACTCATACAGCAACAACAACTCACCGTTCTATATGGGCATTCCGCGGCTGAAGTTTCCCTCCGACGCCCCGAGCCGTTCCACCCTCAAGCTGGAAGAGGCGTTCCACGTCTTTATTCCGGCGGACGAGTGGGACGAGCGTCTGGCGAACGGCATGTATGCCGTCGATCTCGGCGCCTGCCCGGGCGGCTGGACCTATCAGCTGGTGAAGCGCAACATGTGGGTCTCTTCGGTCGATAACGGCCCGATGGCCCAGAGCCTGATGGATACCGGCCAGGTGACCTGGCTGCGCGAAGACGGTTTCCGCTATCGTCCGAACCGCAACAACATCTCGTGGATGGTCTGCGATATGGTGGAGAAACCGGCGAAGGTGGCGGCGCTGATGGCGCAGTGGCTGGTCAACGGCTGGTGCCGGGAGACCATCTTCAACCTCAAGCTGCCGATGAAAAAGCGCTATGAAGAGGTGTCGCAGAATCTGGCCTATATTCAGGCCCAGCTGGACGAGCACGGCGTTAACGCCCAGATCCAGGCGCGTCAGCTGTATCACGATCGTGAAGAGGTGACCGTTCACGTGCGCCGCCTGTGGGCCGCCGTCGGCGGACGTCGCGACGAGCGTTAATCCTTCCCCCTCAGGCCGGAGACGCGTGCGCGTCCTCCGGCCTTCCCCTTAAGGCTGCGGCGCATCCGACACAATATGCGTCACGTCATCCAGATGACCAATCCTCGCCTCGCCGGAGCGGTTGAACTTGCTTTTGTCGATCAGCAGTAGCGACTGCGCCGCCCGCTTAAGCAGGATCGATTTGAAGTCGGCATTGAACGCATTGGAGTCCCAAAGCGCGCCCTGCGGGTCGATTCCTTCGCAGGAAAAAATAAACAGATCGATCTCCAGCGATTTCAGCTGGGAAATCAGCGCCGGGTTCACGTAGCAGCCATATTTCCGCTGCAGAGTGCCGCCGGAGCAGGTGAGCGTGATCTGGTCGCGTTTGGCCAGCTCCTGGCAGATGGGCTGGCTGTTGGTAAAGACGTGCAGCGGGCGGTCCGGCAGCTGGCGGGCGAGATACCAGCAGGTGGAGCTGGCATCGAGGGCGATCACCATCCCTTCGTCAATCCAGGCCAGCGCTTCGCGGGCGATGTCGGCTTTATGCGCGTAATGGCTTTTCAGGCGCATGTGGAAAGGATCGCCGCTGTCCTGGCTGCGCTGGTGGATCACTTTGGCCCGGCCGTGGTTACGCAGCACTTTGCCCTGCGCCTGCAGCTCGCTCAGATCGCGGCGAATAGTTTCCCTGCTGACGTTGAGCTGTTTTGACAACGTTTCGGTGGTCAGGCTGCTGTGGGTGATCAGGAGATCGACGATCGCCTGCTGGCGGGCTGCTTTCATTTATTCTCATCCCATCATTGATTGAGCGTCTGCATCAGGCAGACGCTCCGGCATGAGATTACGGCGTGACTCCTTTTTTTAAAAGGATATTTCCGTACTTAGCGCACTCTCCTGTGATAACGATCGCAAAGGCTTTTTGCGCCCGGTCGTAGAAGGCAAAGCGGTCAATCCGCACGATATCCGGGCAGGGGGCCTGCGCCGATAGCGCCTGCCGATAGCGCTGTTCCACCGTCGGGTCGAGCGCATCGCCTTCGACGGCGGCCATCATCACCACCGGCGGCGCATAGCTGTCTAATTCGAACAGCGGGATAATCGCCTGCAGCAGATCGCTGACTCGCAGGCCATCGGCGCGGATCACCTGCGGCCCCATGCTGTGCGCCGGGAAATGGGCATCGGAAAAAATGATTTCATCCCCATGGCCCATTTCGGCCAGCACTTTCAGCAGTTCCGGCGATATCAGCGGGGAAATGGTTTTGAGCATCTCAGGCTTCCTCTATCAGTTCAGGTTCAGTTTGCGGCCAGAAATAGCGGTAGCGGTACGCGACCTGCGCTCTGGCCTGTTCTGGCGAAGAGAACTCGCCCACGCCATACCAGCCAAACATCGCCGCGCCGGCCACGGTGGTTTCGGCATCGTCGAGGACTTTGATCGGTATCCCGAGTCGGTTGGCCTTGATCTGGTTCCATAGCGCGTTGCGGCTGCCGCCGCCCACCAGCAGCAGCTCTTTCGCCCTGAAGCCGCCGATTTTTTCCAGGGTTTGCAGATGCTGCGCCAGCTGATCGCTTAACCCCTCCAGCGCGGCGCGGTAAAAATGGCCGCGGGTGGTGTTGAGCGTGACGCCCTGCCAGCCGGCGTGCTGGCTGGCGAGCAGGTCGCACTGCATCCTGACGCCCTGGGCGCCGGGCGGGATCGCCTGCGCTTCGTCAATCAGCGTCTGCCATGGGGTGTCAGCGCTATACAGCAGTTTGCGCACCCACTCGAGCACGCCGGAGGCCAGCCACTGCATCCCCGGGTTATAGCGGCCCGGCTGGCTGTCCAGCTCGCAGGTGGAGCCGCTGTAGTCACAGAGCAGCGGCTCCACCTGCGCGCTGCGCACCATCAGGATCTCCCAGGTCCCGGAGGAGAGCACCGGCTCATCCTGCCCGGCGCCGGCGCCAAACAGAGCGAACTGGGTGTCATGCCCGGCCGAGATAACCGGGATCCCGACGGGAAGGCCCAGCAGCGCAGCGGCCTCCGGCAGCAGGGCGCCGATCGGCTGGCCTGCTTCAACCAGCCGCGGGAACAGGCGGCGCGGCAGGCCGGTCGCCTGCAGGATTGGCGCGCTGAAATCGCGCTGCCGGAGATCGAGCATCTGGCTGGTGCCCGCCATGGTGAGGTCGGTGGTGAACTCCCCGGTCAGCCGATGGTTGATCAGCGATGAAATAAACAGCCAGGCATGGGCCTGCGCCAGCAGCTGCGGGTGGTTCTCTTTCAGCCACACCAGCTTATACAGGGTGTTGAACGCAAACGCGCCGACGCCGGCTATCTGCTGCAGCTGGCGCGCGGGCATATACTGGCTGATATTCTCCATCACCGCCGCGGTGCGTGGGCATTTCCAGCTGATGATCGGATACAGCAGGGCGCCCTTCTCATCTACCAGCGCGCCATCGACGCCAAAGGTCGTGACGGTAATGCCGCGCACCGTGCAGGAGGCCAGCTGGTCATGGATCTGCCGACAGCAGTCGGCAAAGCGCTGCATAATGGCCTCCAGCGACCACTGGCGACAGCCAGGCCGGCGCGAGCGAAGCGCAACAGCTTTTCTTCGACATCCGCTGGGATCGACGTGTCATCGGCATCCTGCACGTCATGTCCGTAGATGGAGAACGCCGGGATCCCTTTCTGGCTATGGGCCGCCAGCGCCGCGGCCAGATAGACCGCCCCCGGACGCTCGGTGCCGTTAAAGCCCCAGATGGCCTTCGGGCGCAGCGGATCCATGTCGATGGTTTCGCTGCCGTAGCACCAGCAGGGGGTGACGGTGATGGTGACGCCGACGTTCTGGCTGCTGAATTTCTCTTCACAGGCGGCCGACTCGGCCATGCCGGCGATGCAGGTATCGGCAATCACGCACTCCACCCGGGCGCCGCAGGCGTGGCGCAGTTTCTCGCTGATAAGCGCGGCGGTGGCTTTCGCCATGTTCATGGTTTGCGCTTCCAGCGACTCGCGGACCCCCATGCGACGACCATCGATTACCGGACGAATACCGATCTTCGGTAAGCTGATTTTTTTCATTACAGATCCCTCAGGTTATGCGGATAACAGGTTTAGTTCGTCGCCGCTTGTGAACGGAAACGGGCAAAAATAAAGATGATGGCGAAGCACAGCGCCGGGACCAGTTCGCGGTCGGGATATTGCCGGCGGCGTCGCTGACAAAGCCCATCACCGGGGTAACGATCCCGCCGCCGATAATGGTCATGACGATAAATGACGAGCCATATTTGGTGTCCTGGCCCAGATGCTTAATCCCCAGCGAGAAGATGGTCGGGTACTGAATGGACATAAAGGCGCTGCACAGGGTCAGGGCCAGCAGACCGACGTGGCCGCCGCTGAAGGCGGAGAGCAAGCAGAGCAGCATGGCGATAAACGCATAGATAGCGAGCACGTTGTGCGGCGCGAAGCGGCGGATAAGCCAGGTGCCGGTAAAACGGCCGATAAAGAAGCAGACCATGGTGGCGGTCAGGTAGTTGGCGGCGAAACCGGCCGTCATGCCCGGGATCTCTTCGATAGCGTAGCGAATCAGGTAGCTCCAGCAGGCGGTTTGTGCGCCGACGTAGCAGAACTGGGCCAGTACCGCCCAGCGCCAGTGGCGGATGCGCATCAGGCGCGTCAGCGAAGCGAAAAAAGTGCTCTGCGCGCTGTCGCTGTGGTCATCGCTTTGCAGGGCGGGGAAGCGGGTGCAGACGATCAGCAGGGCGACCAGCAGGACGATAGCCACGATAATCATATAGGGGGTTTGTACCGACAGGACCAGACTGTGCTTCCAGGCGCTGAGCTGTTCCGGCGTCATTTTATCCAGCACCTCCTGCGGCTGATGCGGGACGTTAGACAAAATAAGACTCTGGCCAAATACCACGGCAATAATGGCGCCGAATGAGTTAAAGGTCTGGGCCAGATTAAGGCGGAAGTGACCGCCGCTTTCCGGACCGAGGACGGTGACAAACGGGTTGGCCGCGGTTTCCAGACAGCCAAGCCCGGCAGCGATAATAAATAATCCAATCAGGAATAAAGTGTAGTTCATCACTTCGGCGGCAGGCCAGAACAGCGCGGCGCCGCAGGCATATAAAAACAGACCCGTAAGGATGCCGGCTTTGTAGCTGAATTTTTTCATCAACATCCCGGCGGGGATGGGAATAATAAAATAGCCAAAGTAAAAGGCCGATTGAATTAATCCGGCCTGGAAGTTAGTCAGGGTAAAGGCCTGTTGAAATTGCGGTAATAAAATATCATTCAGATTATTAGCCACGGCCCACAGAAAAAAGAGGGAGCACAGCAGAGCGAAAGGAATAATGTAGCTCTTACTCTGCCCGCTCTCCATGGCGCGGTAACTTTGCGTTGGTATCGTTGTGTTTCCCATAGCGTCCTCATCAGTTCAGAAGCATTTACAACAGCATTCAGGGCGCAGTCTGGTGCTGCAGCAGACCGCAAAATTAAGTGAGCTCAGGTGACGCGCCGGTGAGTGAAATGAAAGTCACGGCGGAACTCATGGCTTCATTTTCAAATAAAAACCGCCTGTTAATATGATGATGGTCACACTTAACGTACTGTGGGCCATTTTATGTGATTATTGTCACTTTAATTTTTCAAAAACGCTGACCGTTTGAGAAAATAAATTCACAAAACCACAACGCTAATGACCGAATGAATATATATCGTGGAAAACGGGCAAATGTTACAAAGAAATAAAATGCCCGCTTGATGAAATATTATTAAGAACGGGCATTTTAATCTCTCTCGTAATGGGCATGGTTGCTTTATTCATGGCGGAATAATTGATGCGGCTCACAAAAAATAATCATGAAAATTCCCCTTTGAATATTCAGGTTGATGATGGAGACCATTATTCACCCTATCCCACGGTAGCCGACGATATTTCTGTTGCCCTGCCGTTGATGGATGATGAGTCACCAAAAGAGGAACGCAATGGAAAGAAACAGACTGGCCCGGCAGATTATCGATACCTGCCTGGAAATGACCCGCCTGGGGTTAAATCAGGGGACCGCCGGCAATGTCAGCGTGCGCTATCAGGGAGGAATGCTGATCACCCCTACCGGTATCCCATATGAAAAGCTGACGGAAGACAAGATCGTCTTTATTGATGCCGACGGCCAGCATGAGCAGGGAAAACTGCCCTCCAGCGAATGGCGTTTTCATCAGGCGGCCTACCAGACGCGACCCGATGCCCAGGCGGTGGTCCACAATCACGCTGTCCATTGTACGGCGGTGTCGATTCTCAACCGGCCCATCCCGGCCATTCACTATATGATCGCCGCGGCCGGCGGGAATTCGATCCCCTGCGCGCCCTATGCCACCTTCGGCACCCGCGAACTGTCTGAGCATGTCGCGGTGGCGCTGAAGCACCGCAAAGCCACGCTGCTGCAGCATCACGGCCTGATCGCCTGCGAGGCCAGCCTGGAGAAAGCGCTCTGGCTGGCGCATGAAGTGGAGGTCCTGGCCCAGCTCTACCTCAGTACGCTGGCGATTACCGACCCGGTCCCGGTGCTGGATGACGAGGCGATCGCCATCGTGCTGGAGAAGTTCAAAACCTACGGATTACGCATTGAAGAGTGATGCCGCAACGCTAACAGGAGAGCCACGATGGCAAACAGAATGCTCCTCAATGAAACGGCATGGTTTGGCCGGGGGGCGATAAACGCATTAACCGATGAAGCGGTGCGGCGCGGCTATCGTAAAGCATTGATCGTCACCGACAGCACTCTCGCCCGCTGCGGCGTGGCGGCGAAAGTCACCGACAAACTGGATGCCGCCGGGCTGGCATGGGATATATTCAGCGACGTGATCCCTAACCCGACCATCGCCGTGGTCCAGCAGGGGCTGCAGGCCTTTCAACGCAGCGGGGCGGATTACCTGATCGCCATCGGGGGCGGTTCGCCGCAGGATACCTGTAAGGCGATCGGTATTATTCAGCGTAACCCGGAATTCGCCGATGTCCGTAGCCTCGAGGGGCTGTCGCCCACCCGTCAGCCCAGCGTGCCGATCTTCGCGGTGCCGACCACCGCGGGTACCGCGGCGGAGGTGACGATTAACTATGTCATCACCGATGAAGAACAGCGGCGCAAATTCGTCTGTGTCGACCCGCACGATATTCCGCAGGTGGCCTTTATCGATGCCGATATGATGGACGCTATGCCGCCGACGCTGAAGGCGGCTACCGGCGTGGACGCCCTGACGCATGCTATCGAAGGGTACCTCACTCGCGGCGCCTGGGCTTTGACCGATGCTCTGCACCTCAAGGCCATCGAGATCATCGCCGGCGCGCTGCGCGGCTCGGTTGCCGGAGACGCCGGCGCGGGGGAAGCTATGGCGCTCGGCCAGTATGTGGCGGGGATGGGATTTTCCAACGTTGGGCTTGGCCTGGTACACGGTATGGCGCATCCGCTCGGCGCTTTTTACAACACGCCGCACGGCGTGGCGAATGCCATCCTGCTGCCGCACGTGATGCGCTTTAATGCTGAGGCGACCGGGGAAAAATATCGCGACATCGCCCGGGCGATGGGCGTCAGGGTGGAAGCGTTAAGCCTGACCGCCGCGCGCGAGGCGGCAGTAGAGGCGGTCTGCCAGCTTAACCGCGATGTCGGTATTCCCGGCCATCTGCGCGAGTTGGGCGTCAGGAAAGAGGATATTCCGGCGCTGGCCCAGGCGGCGCTGGCGGATGTGTGTACCGGCGGCAACCCGCGCGAGGCGAGCCTGGCGGATATCGTCGGGTTATATCAGGCGGCCTGGTGATTGCCTGGCCCGGGTAAAGCAGGCAGTGCCGGAGGCAGTCACCCTGCACCGGCGCACCTCTTAACGATGGTCAGCGCGTCAGCCGCAGCTGTTGCAGATTGCCGTCCAGCTGGAGGTCGGTCTGCAGGCGGGCCACCTCCCGGCAGGTGAAGGCCATCTCCTGATGCGCGGCCAGCTTTTTGCGCCACTTCTCCGGGACCTCGGCCAGACGGGCGTACAGCCCCTCCAGGTCCTGAAACTCGTTCAGCAGCTGGGCGGCGCTTTTGGGTCCAATGCCCGCCACGCCCGGCACCTTCGAGCTGCTGATCCCCGCCAGCCCCCAGTAATCCGCCAGCTGCTCCGGGGTGACGCCGAACTCGCTGGCGATGAAGGGGGCGTCCAGCCAGCGCTTCTGAAAGTAGTCGCGGATGCGGATGGTGGGCGACAGCAGCTGGCAGTAGCCTTTGTCGGTGGAGACGATGGTGGCCTGATGGCCCGCCTGGGCTACCTTCACCGCCAGGGTGGCGGCGAGATCGTCTGCTTCGCTGCCCGGCGAGGCCCAGCAGCGGATCCCCCGCTGTTCGAAGGCGGCCCGCAGCGCCGGCATCTCGGCGACCAGCGTCTCCGGCATCGGCGCGCGTCCGGCTTTGTACTCCGGCAGGCGCTGGTGACGCCAGCCGTGGGCGCGATCCTCATCGTCGAACACCGCCACCGCATGGGTGGGCTGACTGTGGACAATCAGCTGCTCCAGGGCATGCAGGCAGGTATCGACGCAGGGTGAACCCTGCACCGCGTGAATGCGGCGGATTAGATTTAACGCGTCGACGATTAACAGATGAACAGCCACAGATACCCCCCTTATTCTCAGCGTCTTTAGGGTAACATCGCCATCAGATCGAGGCTATCTGCGCCTGAACAATCAGGAAGATAACGCGCAAATTTCGCTAACTGACCGCCATCAGCGGTCTGATGACGTCCGGCGCGGGTTCGCCGTACCACACCGCTTCGCGCACCGGGACCGGTTTGGCGATAAGCCCGAGGGCGTAAAAGCGATCGGCGATGGTCTGCTGGGCGCGGATCACCGACAGATCCATCGGCCGCGGGCGATGGCTGCGGCGGGCGAGGGCCATGCTCAGCGACCGGGCGTCGATCCCCAGCTCTGCCGAGAGTAAGCGGGCCGCTTCGCCGCGATGCGAGTCGATAAACTGCCCGGTGTGGGTCAGCTCCGTCAGCAGGCGGCGCATGATATCGCCATGCTGAGCGAGGTAGTCCCGTCGCGAAAGATAAAACTGATGGTTGTTGACCCGGCCTTCGCCGCTGGCGACCACCCGCAGCTCGCCGGTGTGTTCGGCGTCGCTGAGCAGCGGATCCCACATCATCCAGGCGTCAACCGCCAGATAGTCGCTGGCGGTCAGCGGATATTTCGGCGGGGTATAGACCACCCGCACATCGTTCAGACCCAGGCCGGCGTCCTCGAGGATCTGCAGCAGCAGCCAGTGGACATTCGACCCTTTATTGAGGGCGATGCGTTTACCGCGCAGATCGCTGAGCTGGCGAATGTCGCTCCCCTGCGGGACGACCATCGCCACGCTGCGCGGCGCCGGCGGCTCCCACGCCACGTACATCAGTTCGCTATTGCTGGCCTGGGCAAACACCGGCGGCGCTTCTCCGGTGGTGCCGAAGTCGATCTCGTTGCAGGCGAGGGCGTGGAGGAGCTGCGGTCCGGCAGGAAACTCACTCCACAGCACGTTGACGCCGAGGCTGGCGAAGGCGGTTTCCAGGCTCTGACGGGCTTTCAGGATCCCGAGGCTGCCGAAGCGCTGGTAGCCAATGCGCAGTTCGCGATCGGCCCCGGCTGCGTTGGCGAACGCCCGCGGCGGCGCAGGCGGGCGGCGGCGGCTTTTGATCAGCCCGAGGTTAGCGAGCTGGGTGCGCAAGGTATGCCGGCTGATCCCCAACAGCGCGGCCGCCTGGCTCTGGTTATCGTCGCAATGTGCCATGGCGTGGCGAATCAGGGCGCTGGTCACTCGCTGCCACAGCGGCTCGCCGGGAAGCGCCAGCTGGTGGCGAATAAAGTCGTCCAGTTCATGATCGCTCGCCGGCCCCGGGGCGTCGTTGAGCGTCGCCAGGCGCAGCTGGGCAGGACTGATCTCCTCTTCTTTACTGAGCAGCACCGCGTTGTGCAGGGTGTTTTCCAGCTCGCGAATATTGCCCGGCCACGAATAGTCCATCAGCCGGGCCAGTGATTCCGGCGCCAGACGCAGGGTTGGCCGCCCGAGGCGCCGGGCGTAGAGTGATAAAAAGTGGTGCGCCAGCAGCGGGATATCCTGCCGACGCTGGCGCAGCGGCGGCAGCGGCACCACCGCGATATTCAGTCGATAGTAGAGATCCTCGCGAAAGCGGCGCTCGCGGATCGCCTGGGCCAGGTCAACGTGGGTGGCGGCAATCACCCGGACATTCACTTTAATCGCTTTGCGTGAGCCGACGCGGGTAATTTCACGCTCCTGCAGCACTCGCAGCAGCTTGACCTGCAGCGGCAGGCTTAATTCGCCGATCTCGTCCAGCAGCAGCGTCCCCCCTTCCGCGGCTTCAAACCAGCCGGGCTGTCCCTGCTGCGCGCCGGTGAAGGCGCCTTTCTCATGGCCGAACAGTTCAGCTTCGGCGAGGCTCTCGGTCAGCGCGCCGCAGTTAACGGCCAGAAACGGCTGCTGGCGACGGGCGCTGTGATGATGGAGATAGCGGGCCACCACCTCCTTGCCGGTGCCGGTTTCGCCCACGATCAGCACGGTCGCCTCCGTTGGCGCGAGTTTGTCCAGCAGGCTCTGGAAGGCCTTCGACGCCGGGTCGATCAGCGCGGGAGCGGTGGAAGGGGATTCTGGGTTCAGCATAGCGGGCCTCCGATCGTTGACGCTCTGAACTTATCCTGCGGCGGCCGCAGAAACCAGAGGGGGAAGGCCCGCGGCTGTTGCAAATGCGCCAGCGGATGCGCGGCGGCTGCGCGATTTGCAACAGCGCGGCGCGGCGAAGCCGTTTTCAGTGCATTGATTTTAAAAGATTAATTTTTTATTCACCATTGGCATGATTATCGCTAACACCCATATAACCAAATTAAAACATCTCTTCGATAAATATCGGATATGGTTATATAGGAAATAGATAATGACGCAGCAAGCTCCCGACAAGATCAATGTCTTCTGGTTCTTACCTACCCACGGCGATGGCCGTTATCTGGGCACCACCGAGGGTGGACGCCCGGTCGATTTACCTTATCTGCAGCAGGTGGCGCTGGCAGCCGACAGCCTGGGCTACTACGGCGTGCTGATCCCCACCGGTAAAAGCTGTGAAGATTCGTGGCTGGTGGCCTCGGCGCTGGCGCCGTTGACCCGCCGTCTGCGCTATCTGGTGGCGGTCAGGCCGGGCCTGCAGCCGCCAACCCTGGCGGCGCGGATGGCGGCCACCCTCGACCGTTTATCGGAAGGTCGGCTGCTGATCAACGTCGTTACCGGCGGCGACCCGGTGGAAAACAAAGGCGACGGTATCTTCCTCAGCCACAGCGAGCGCTATCAGGTGACCCGCGAATTTCTTGATATTTACACCCGCCTGCTGCGCGGGGAAAAAGTGGATTATCACGGCGAGCATATTCACGTGGAAGGCGCTGAGGTGTTGTTCCCGCCGGTGCAGGAGAATGGCCCGCCGCTCTATTTCGGCGGCTCTTCTGATGCGGCCATTGATGTGGCGGCCGAGCAGATCGACAGCTATCTGACGTGGGGCGAACCCCCGGAACTGGTGGCGGAGAAGCTGGCGGTGGTGCGCGAGCGCGCCGCGGCCCGCGGACGCACCCTGCAGTACGGCATTCGTCTGCACGTCATTGTGCGCGAAACGGAAGAAGAGGCATGGGCCGCCGCCGACCGGCTGATCGCCCATCTTGACGACGATACCATTGCCCAGGCGCAAAAGATCTTCGCCCGCATGGACTCGGCCGGCCAGGCGCGGATGAGCGCCCTGCATCAGGGATCGCGCGATAATCTGCGCATTGCGCCCAATCTGTGGGCCGGCGTCGGACTGGTGCGCGGCGGCGCGGGTACCGCGCTGGTAGGTAATCCGCAGCAGGTAGCGGAACGCATCCGCGAATATCAGGCGCTCGGCATCAGCAACTTTATCTTCTCCGGCTACCCACATCTGGAAGAAGCGCACCGCTTTGCTGAGCTGGTGATGCCTCTGTTGCCGCTGGAAAACGGGGCCTCGTCGAAGGCGCGTAGCGTGAACACCGGTCCGTTTGGCGAAACCATCGGCGGCGATAAGCGCCCGGTGCGCCAGGTCAGCGCCAGCTGATGGCCCGGAGCGCGACCATGAGACAGCATACCGGAGGAGGGCAGCGATGAGTGCAAAACCGCATATCGTGATTATCGGCGGCGGCTTTAGCGGCGCGGCGGTGGCGATTGAGCTGCTGCGCCTGGCGCCGAACGGGGTGCGCGTGACGCTGCTGGAGCCGCGCCAGTCCCCCGGGGCCGGGGTGGCCTACTCCACTGCGGAGCCGACGCACCGGATTAACGTTCCGGCCGCTCGCATGCAGCTGGCCGGCGACGAAGAGGGCGCCTTCGATCATTGGTACCGCCATCAGCCTGCCTTTACCGTCGATGTGCAGGCGCTGCGCCCGGACGGTTCCGTCTACCCTCAGCGCGGCCAGTTTGGTCGCTATGTGGCGCAGCGTTTTGCCGACGCCGCGGCGTCCAGCGGCGGACGGCTTCGCCACCTGCGCGATCGGGCGCTCGCTTTTCATCAGGGGATGGTGACCACCGACGGCGGCCTGCAGCTTAAGGCCGATCTGCTGGTGCTGGCGATCAGTCATCCACCGCCTTCGCTGCCGGCACAGGCCGAAGCCTGGCGTCATCATCCGGCGCTGATTGCCAACCCGTGGCAGCCGGGCGCGCTCGATGCCATCGCCCCGCACGCCCGGGTGGCGGTGATGGGCACCGGATTAACCATGGCCGATACGGTCGCGACGCTGGACCGGCTGGGCCACCGCGGCAGTATCGTCGCCTTTTCGCGCCATGGCCTGCTGTCGCGCGGCAACCTTAGCGGCGCAGGGGCAACCTGGCCTGGTGACTATCAGCAGGGCAGCCTGCGCCAGCGCCTGCGCCAGATCCGCCTCGACGTCGCGTATGCGGCGCAGCAGGGCCTGAGCTGGCAGGTGGTGCTGGATGCGGTTCGTCAGCAGGGGCAACGGATCTGGCAGGCGCTCAGCGTCGCCGATCGCCAGCGTTTTCTGCGCCATCTGCGCCATTACTGGGATGTCCACCGCTACCGCGTGGCGCCGCAGGTCGCCGAGGTGCTGGAGGCGCGCCAGCGCACGGGCAGTCTGCAGGTGCAGGCGGCCAGGCTACTGTCGATAAGCGGTGAAGGCGAAACGCTGCGTCTGACGCTGGCGCGGCGCGGCGGCGGCGTGCAGACGCTGAGCGTCGATCACCTGATCCTGACCACCGGACCCGCACACCGCGCCCTGACCGACAGCCAGCCATTTTTACAGGACCTCGCCCGCCGCGGCCTGATTCGCGCCGATGCCCTCGGCATGGGCCTGGAGGTGGACAGCCGTTCCCGGGCAGTGGCTGAGCCGCACGTTGAGGCGCCGCCGGTGCTGGTGGCCGGTCCGGCCGCCCGCGGGCGTTTTGGCGAACTGATGGGCCTGCCGCAGGTAGCCGACCATGCCGCTGACGTGGCGGCGCAAGCGTTACTCACGCTCGGGATCCCGCAGGACTCCCGATGTCCTGCGTACTGAATACCTCTCTTTCTTTTCCCTGATTCATTTTGCCGCGTGCGCCCCGGCGACGGGCCGCGCTATGGAGATTGCTATGTCATCACAACGTGAAATTCGTCTTAACGCTTTCGATATGAACTGCGTCGGCCATCAGTCGCCGGGCCTGTGGGCGCATCCCCGGGATCGCTCCTGGCAGTATAAAGATCTGGAGTACTGGGTGGATCTGGCGCGGCTGCTGGAGCGCGGCAAGTTCGACGGGCTGTTTATCGCCGACGTGCTGGGGATCTATGACGTGCTGAACGGCAGCGGCGATGCGGCGATCCGCCAGGCGACGCAGGTTCCGGTCAACGATCCGCTGGCTCTGATCACCCCAATGGCGCTGGTGACGGAGCATCTGGGCTTCGGCCTGACCGCCTCGCTGTCGTTTGAGCATCCTTACCCCTTCGCTCGTCGTCTGTCGACGCTCGATCATCTGACCAAAGGGCGGGTGGGCTGGAATATCGTCACCTCCTATCTGGAGAGCGGGGCGCGCAATATCGGCCAGCAGACCCAGACCGACCATGACACCCGCTATGACTATGCCGATGAGTATTTGCAGGTGATCTATAAGTTGCTGGAGGGAAGCTGGGAGGATGGGGCGGTGCTGCGCGACAGAGAGCGGAAGATCTTCAGCGATCCGCGGAAAATCCATCCCATTAACCATCAGGGACAGTTCTTTTCCGTGCCGGGGATCCACCTCTGCGAGCCATCCCCGCAGCGCACGCCGGTGCTGTATCAGGCGGGGGCGTCCAGCCGCGGCAAACAGTTCGCCGCCGGCCATGCCGAATGCGTCTTCGTCGCAGCGCCGTCGAAGGTGCTGCTGAAGAAGACGGTGGCGGATATTCGCCGCCGGGCAGCTGAGGCGGGGCGCGATCCGCACAGCATCCTGATCTTCAACCTGCAGACGGTGATTGTCGGCGACACCGACCGCGAGGCACAGGCGAAGTGGCAGGAATATAAGCAGTACGTCAGCTATGAAGGCGCGCTGGCGCTGCTCTCCGGCTGGACGGGGATCGATTTCGGCCAGTATCAGCCGGATCAGGTGCTGAAGTATCTGCACACCAACGCCATTCAGTCGGCGGTGGAGGCCTTTTCGACCGCTGATCCGAACCGCCAGTGGACGGTGCAGGCCCTGGCCGATTGGGCGGGGATCGGCGGCTTCGGTCCGCTGGTGGTTGGCAGCGCGCAAACCGTGGCGGACGAACTGCAGTCCTGGGTCGAAGAGACGGACGTCGATGGCTTTAACCTCGCCTATGCCGTCACTCACGAAACCTTCCGCGATGTCGTCGAGCTGCTGGTGCCTGAGCTGCAAAAGCGCGGCGTCTTTAAGCAAGAGTACCGCGAGGGGACCCTGCGCGAAAAACTGTTCGACGGCGGCCCGCGTCTGGCCGCGCCTCACCCGGGCGCCAGCTACCGCCGCGATGCGCGCACGGCGGCATCGGTAGAGGAGAAGGTGACATGATCGCTATTGATGACCTGCATAAAAGTTACCGCACGGCGGATGGCCGGCTCAGCGCGGTGCTGAAAGGGCTGTCGCTGCAGGTGCCTGAGCGCTCCATCACCGCGGTGGTGGGGCCGAGCGGCGCCGGTAAATCAACCCTGGCGCGCTGCATCAGCCTGCTGGAGCAACCGGACAGCGGCAGCATTCGTATCAATGGCCAGGATCTGTCGGCGCTGTCCGGCGAGGCGCTGCGCCGGGAACGGCGGGCGATTGGCACCGTTTTCCAGTCTTCGGCGCTGTTGAGCCGCAGGACCGCCTGGGAGAATGTCGCCCTGCCGCTGGCGTGGCTTGGTGTGGTGGAGCGCGATATCAAGGCGCGGGTTGGCGAGCTGCTGGAGAGCGTCGGCCTGAGCCACAAAGCGGATG
This sequence comes from Klebsiella sp. K47, assembly GCF_051858335.1. Lineage (NCBI taxonomy): Bacteria > Pseudomonadati > Pseudomonadota > Gammaproteobacteria > Enterobacterales > Enterobacteriaceae > Klebsiella > Klebsiella sp. K47. The sequence continues at coordinate 229,990 of NZ_JBPYUI010000006.1, read as the reverse complement.
CCTGGCCGGCCCAGCTCTCAGGCGGCCAGCGCCAGCGGATCGGCATTGCCCGCGCGCTGGCGCTGCGCCCGTCCGTTCTGCTGGCGGATGAAGCCACCTCCGGCCTCGATCCTCAGGCCACGGCCTCGGTGCTGGCTCTGCTCAAGCGGCTGCGTGATGAGTACCAGCTGGCGATCGTCCTGATTACCCATGAAATGGACGCGGTGCGCACTGCGGCGGATGCGGTGGCGGAGATCCGCGACGGGACGATCGTCCAGTACGGGCGGATCGAAGATCTGCTGGCGCGTCCCGATTCTCTGCTCGGCCAGCAGCTGTTGCCGCTGACGCCGGCGGCAGCTACCCACAGCGATCTGCTGCTGCGTCTGAGCTACCGCTGGGATGTGCCGGTGGCCACCGACTGGATCAGCCGCCTGAGCCAGCAGTGGGCGCTGCAGATCGATCTCCTTGGCGGTCACGTCGAGGTGATTAATGGTCGGCTGGCCGGTCGCCTGCAGGCCGGAGTGCGCTTTCAGGGCGAACGCCTGTCGCCCGCGCGACTGCAGGGCCTGCTGGCGCAGCTCGGCATAACGGCGGAGATCCTCGACAGCGCGCCGTTGCTCAGGGAGGCGGTATGAAACCGACAGTCATCAGTCAGGATACCCCCTGGGGCGAAATCCCTTCGCTGCTGCTCCCCGCCTATGGCGAAACCTGGCTGATGGTGGCCATTGTGATGCTGTTTGTCGTCACGCTGGGGGGGCTGGTGGGGGTGGTGTTGTTTAACGCCTCGCCGCGGGGCTTATTTCCGCACGCACTGCTGTACCGGCTGCTGAACTGGGTGGTCAATATGGGACGTTCGCTGCCGTTTCTGGTGCTGATGGCCGCCATTATCCCGTTCACTTACTGGCTGACCGGCACCACGATTGGCATCCCCGCCGCGGTAGTGCCGATGATCGCCGCCGGCGTCCCGTTCTTTGGCCGTCTGGTGGAGAACGCGCTGCGCGAGTTGCCGGCGGAGGTCACCGCGGTGGGGGTCGTCTGCGGCGGGTCGCGCTGGCAAATCATTGCCAGCGCGCAGCTCAGTGAAGCCATGCCCGCGCTGGTGGCGGCGGTGACGCTAAACCTGGTCTCGATGATCGAGTATTCGGCTATCGCCGGGACCATCGGCGCCGGCGGCATCGGCTACCTGGCCGTGGTGTACGGCTATCAGCGCTTCGACAACCACATCATGATCGCGACGATCGTTGCCCTGATCGCCACGATCCAGTTGATTCAATTTTTGGGTGACCGTCTGGTCAACCGTTTACGCCACACGCAGGGGAACCTTGTATGACAACAGAGCAATTTGAGTTACGTAAAGCGCGGCGCTGGCCCTGGCTGGCGGCTCTGGCGGTGATTATCCTGCTCGCCATCGCCTTCTGGTGGTGGCGGGGACATACCCAAAGCCAGCAGGTGGTCTTCGGCAGCACGTTAAAAATTCACTACGAGCCGGCGATGGCCGGCGAGCAGCGGATCATTGAGTATATTAATCAGCATATTGCGCCCGATTACGGTCTGAAACTGGAGGCGGTGGGGGTGCAGGATCCGGTCCAGGCTGACCGCGCGGTAGCGGAAGGTCAGTATGCCGGGACGATCTATCAGCATCAGTGGTGGCTTAAACAGGTGGTGGACGCTAACGGCTTTGCGCTGTTGACCACGGTGCCGGTGTTCCAGTGGGCGTTTGGCATCTATTCCGACCGCTACTCGTCGGTACAGGCGTTGCCCAACGGCGCGACCATTGTCGTGCCTGACGATGGCGCCAATCAGGGGCAGGCCCTGTGGCTGCTCCAGCGCATTGGGTTGATCTCGCTCGACCCGGCGGTGGAGCCGCGCACGGCGAAGCTGAAAAATATTGTCGGTAACCCGCATCAGTTTGTCTTTAAAGAGCTGGATCTGCTGACCATGCCGCGGGCGTTAAATTCGGTGGATGCCGCCATCGGCTATGTTTCGCAATTTGACGCCGGGAAAGTGCCGCGTGAGAAAGGCATATTATTCCCGCCGGCGCCGCGCACCTTTGCTTCGCAATTAGTGATTGGTACACCGTATTTATCGCAGGAAAATATCGTCAAATTAAAACAGGCTTTTTCTGACCCGCGGATCCAGACGTGGTTAAAAACCACCGATGACCCGCTGGTAAAAGACGTATTAGTTCCAGTGTCCGCGGAATAAGCGTCCTGCACGACGTCTATTTTCGTTGTTATTTATTTCCCTTGAGGATGCGTGAAAACGCGTCCTTTTTGTGCTGGTGATATTTATTAACTTATTGATTATATTGATTTTTATAGAATGATTTGTTGTTTTGATTCTCGTCGCGCGCGGTCTATAACCGCTGATGACCTGCACAAAATAATAAGGTGAAAAAATGAGTACATTACCAGTGGATAATCCCGGTATCGCTTCGGTACCGGTCAGTAGCGTCGGGGATGTGGCGCGGCTAATTAATTCCGGCAAGGAACAAGCGAAATATGCGCGGATGATTGTCTTCCTCGCGCTGGGGGGCGTTTTTCTCGACGCATATGACTTAACCACGCTCTCCTACGGTATTGATGACGTTGTACGTGAATTTCAGCTCTCACCGCTGCTGACCGGCCTGGTGACTTCGTCCATTATGGTCGGGACTATCGTCGGCAATATTATCGGCGGCTGGCTGACCGATAAATATGGTCGCTATTCGGTTTTTATGGCCGATATGTTCTTTTTCGTGATTTCGGCTATCGCCGCCGGGCTGGCGCCGAACGTCTGGGTGTTGATTGGCGCCCGTTTCCTGATGGGCATCGGCGTTGGCATCGACCTGCCGGTAGCGATGTCCTATCTGGCCGAGTTTTCCCGCTTTGCCGGCAAAGGCAACAAAGCGGCTCGCCTCGCGGCATGGTGCCCGATGTGGTACGCCGCCTCAACCGTCTGCTTTCTCATTATCTTCGGCCTCTATTTCCTGCTGCCGCAGGAGCATCTTGACTGGCTGTGGCGCGCCTCCCTGCTGTTCGGCGCCGTGCCGGCACTGCTGATTATTGCCGTCCGCAGTCGATTTATGAATGAATCCCCGCTGTGGGCGGCCAACCAGGGCGATCTGACCTCTGCAGTGCGTATTTTACGCGACTCCTGGGGGATCCATGCCCATGAGGTCCCGGCGGCGAAGCCCGCGCCAGCGCCGAAAGTGAGCTTCCGCGTGCTGTTCGAAAAAACCTACCGCGAGCGGACTATCGTCGCCGGGGTGATGAATATCTGTATCTCCTTCGAGTACACGGCGATTGCCTTTTTCCTGCCGTCAATTCTTGCCCAGTTCCTCGGGGCTGGCGTCTTCGAAACTATTTCGGCATCGCTGGGGCTGAACGCCCTGTTTGCTTTTACCGGTGGGCTGCTCGGTATGCATCTGGCGTGGAAATATCCTTCGCGTCATGTGGCGATAGCCGGCTTCGCCCTGCAGTTTGTGGCGCTGATTGTGCTGGCGCTGGTGGGGCAACCGCACGCGACGGCAGGTATCGTGCTGGCTATCGCGATGCTGGGGCTGTGGCTGTTCGCCGAAGGGTTTGGCCCGGGGGCGCAGCTGATGATCTACCCGGCGCTCTCCTATCCTACTGCCATTCGCGCCACCGGGGTCGGTTTCAGCCGGGCACTCTCCGGGATCGGCAGCGCGCTGGCGTTGTTTATTCTGCCGCTGCTGCAGGCCTCCCTCGGCACGCAGATGTTCTGGGTGGTCTCGCTTGCCGCCATTATTCCCATTTTCTTCCTGCTGGCGGTCCGTCATGAACCGACGCGAGAAGATATCGACGCACTTCATGAATAAGGAACTGACAATGACCCTGCTCTCCACTGGCACCGATTATGACGCGCTGGCGGCCGCCTTCCGCCCGATATTCACCCGTATCGCCCAGGGCGCTGCGGAGCGCGAACAGCAGCGCATTCTGCCCGATGAGCCGATCCGCTGGCTGAAAGAAGCGGGCTTCGGCACGCTGCGTATCCCGCGCGAGAAGGGCGGCTGGGGCGCTTCGCTGCCGCAGCTCAGCGCGCTGCTGATCGAGCTGGCGCAAGCGGACTCTAACCTGCCGCAGGCCCTGCGCGCGCACTTTGCCTTTGTGGAAGATCAGCTGAATCAGCCGGATTCCGCCGGGCGCGACCGCTGGTTTCGTCGCTTCCTCGACGGTGAGCTGGTGGGCAGCGGCTGGACGGAGATCGGCGCGGTTAAGCTGGGAGAGGTGAACACCAGAGTGACGCCGACAGAGGGCGGCTGGCGACTCGACGGCGAGAAGTTTTACAGCACCGGCGCGCTGTACGCCGACTGGATCGATGTGTTTGCCCGGCGCAGTGATACCGCCAGCGATGTGATAGCCCTGGTCAGCACCCAGCAGACCGGCGTGGTGCGGGAAGATGACTGGGATGGCTTTGGCCAGCGGTTGACCGGCAGCGGGACCACCCGCTTTACCGGCGCTCGGGTGGAAACCGAACATGTCTATGATTTTGCCCAGCGCTTTCGCTATCAGACCGCCTTCTACCAGCATGTGCTGCTGGCGACCCTCGCGGGCATTGGCCTGGCGGTTGAGCGGGATGCCGCGCAGGGCGTCAAACATCGCTCCCGGATGTACAGCCACGGCAACGCCGCCGTGCCGCGCGATGACGCCCAGGTTCTGCAGGTCGTTGGGCAGATCAGCAGCTGGGCATGGGCGACCCGGGCCGCGGTCCTGCAGGCCGCGGAATCGCTGCAGCAGGCCTATGTGGCGCACGTCAGCGACGACGAAGCATTGATTGCCCGGCGTAACCAGCTGGCGGAAGTGGAAGCGGCGCAGGCGCAGGTGATCGCCAGCGACTGGATCCCGCGGGCGGCGACGGAGCTGTTTAATGCCCTCGGGGCGTCGGATACGCGAACTCGCCTTGCGCTGGATCGCCACTGGCGCAATGCGCGGACGGTTGCCTCGCATAATCCGGTGATTTATAAGGCACGTAATATCGGTAACTGGCTGGTGAACGGTGAAGCGCCCACCTTTATCTGGCAGATAGGCAATGGTGAGAAAACGGCGGGGTAAGCCTGTCGGCGACGGGAGGCGCAGTGCTTCCCGTCGTCAGGAAAATCAAGGTTTATCCAGCGACCAGGTGGCGCTGCGCACGTCGACTTTCACCGGCAGCAGGCCGATGCGCGTAAAGGTATCCGCCAGCGCCTGCTGTTCGTTATACACCGCCGGGGTCATGCGTTCGGCACCGTAGGGCAGGCGGGCCAGGGTCTTCAGCCAGATGCCTTTATCCAGTCCGGTTGAGGTCGACAGCAGCCCGGCGGCCTCGTCCTGATGGCTGTTCGCCCACGCGCTGAGTTTACCCAGCTCATCCACCACCTGCTTTGCTGTCTCCGGGTAGGTATCTGCAAACTTGCGGCTGGCGAGATAGAAGGTGTAGTGCGGCACCAGCCCCTCGGCATTGCGGATCTGTCGGGCTTTCGCGTTGGTTTCCACTTCTGCGAGGAACGGATCCCAGATCACCCACGCATCAATCGCCCCGCGCTGGAAAGCGGCGCGGGCGTCCGCCGGCGGCAGATAGACCGGGGTGATGTCTTTATAGCTGAGGCCCGCTTTTTCCAGTGCGGCGACCAGCAGGTAGTTGACGTCAGACCCCTTGTTCAACCCCACGCGCTTGCCCTTCAGGTCGGCCACGCTGTGGATTGCCGACTGTTCAGGCACCACAATCGCTTCCGTTTTCGGGTTAGCGGGGGAGTGGGCAAGGTAGACCAGATCGGCTTGCGCCGCCTGGGCAAAGGCCGGAGGCGCATCGCCGGTCGCGGCCAGATCGATACTACCGACGTTCAGCCCCTCCAGCATTTGCGGCCCGGCGGGGAATTCGACCCAGCGTACGGCAATGCCCTGTTTTTTCAGGCTCTCATCCAACGTGCCGCGGTACTTCAGCAGCGCGAAGATATTCGCCTTTTGATAGCCGATGTTGACGGTTTCCGGCGCTTTGGCCAGCGCGGAGGTAGAGAGGGCGGCGAGGACCAGCAGCCAGGCGGGGCGGAATCGGTTGGACATTGTTTGTTCTCCTTAGCGGTTTTGCGTAAGGTAACAAACAGCGCTTATAACCATTAAATAACTAAAATTTTATTGATATAACAAAAAGAGTTATGCAGGACGATGGCCCGACACGCCGACGCGTGGCGGGCCAGCAGGTTAATCGCAGGCAACAATCTTCATCGCCAGACCACCGCGGGAGGTTTCCCGGTACTTGGCGTTCATGTCTTTGCCGGTTTCGTACATGGTCTCGATCACTTTATCGAGACACACGCGCGGCTCGCTGGTCCGGCGCAGCGCCATTCGCGCGGCGTTGACCGCTTTCACGGCAGCGATAGCGTTGCGTTCGATGCACGGCACCTGCACCTGGCCGGCGACCGGGTCGCAGGTCAGGCCGAGGTTATGCTCCATAGCGATCTCTGCCGCGATGCACACCTGACCCGGGCTGCCGCCCAGCAGTTCCGCCAGACCGGCCGCCGCCATCGAGCAGGCGACCCCCACTTCACCCTGGCAGCCGACTTCGGCGCCGGAGATGGAGGCGTTCATCTTATACAGCGAACCAATCGCGCTGGCGACCAGCAGATAGCGGGCCAGGGAGTTGCTGTTCACCTTGCGGATAAACTTGTCGTAGTAGGCCAGCACCGCCGGCACGATACCGCAGGCGCCGTTGGTTGGCGCGGTCACCACCCGGCCGCCGGCGGCGTTCTCTTCGTTCACCGCCAGGGCGAACATATTGATCCAGTCGACCACCGCCATCGGATCGCTGTTGGTGGTGTCCTGGCTCACCAGCATACGGCGCAGCGCGGCGGCGCGGCGCGGGACGCGCAGTTTGCCCGGCAGGACGCCTTCGGTGGTGATGCCGCGCTCGATACCGGCGCTCATCACTTCCCACACCGCGGCGAAGTGTTGCTCAAGGGCTTCTTTGCTGTGCAGCGCCAGTTCGTTCTGCATCATCAGGCCGGAGAGCGACAGCCCGGTTTCACGGCAGTGACGCTGCAGGTCGGCGGCGTTTTTGTAAGGGTAAGGAACGGCAACCGGCGCCTCGGTAGTCTGGCCGAAGTGCTCCTCATCAACGATAAAGCCGCCGCCGATAGAGTAATACGTCTGGCTGTAGAGCACCTTGTCGCCGGCCAGGGCGGTGATACGCATGCCGTTCTCATGCAGCGACAGGTTGTCGGCATGGAAATTCATGCACTGATCCACCGGGAAGTCCACTTCGTGCTGACCGTTGGCCAGCATCAGGCGGCCATGGGTATTAACATCCTGAATAAAGCCCGGAATGGCGTCGATGTCAACGGTGTCCGGCAGGTTGCCGGCGAGTCCCATGATAATCGCGATATCGGTATGGTGGCCTTTACCGGTCAGGGAGAGGGAGCCGTAGACGTCGACGACGACTTTGCTCACCTCGGCCAGCAGGCCGCGCGCGATCAGGTCGTCAGTGAATTGTTTGCCCGCTTTCATCGGTCCAACGGTATGGGAGCTGGAAGGGCCAATGCCGATTTTAAAGATATCGAATACGCTGATCATATGTATTCCCGTGCTGTCGGAAAGCGCGCCGCCGTAAAGCGGCGCGGGGGGAGGCGTTGAATGAATTAGCTGAACAGAGAGTAGAAGATCGCGGAGATGGCAATCAGGCCCATAATCACCACGAAGACGTTGCTGATATGGCCGCTGTATTTACGCATCGCCGGGACTTTCTGAATCGCGTACATCGGCATCAGGAACAGGATCATCGCGATAATCGGGCCGCCAAGGGTCTCGATCATACCGAGGATGCTCGGGTTCAGGGTTGCCACAATCCAGGTGGTGATCAGCATGAACAGCGCGGTCAGCTTGTTCAGTTTGTTGATTTCAATCGATTTGCCTTTACTGCGCAGGGATTTAATCACCATGCCGTTAAAGCCTTCGCGAGCGCCCAGATAGTGGCCAAGGAAGGATTTGGTGATGGCGATCATCGCGATGATCGGTGCCATCCAGGCAATGATTGGCGCGTTAAAGTGGTTCGCCAGGTAAGACAGAATCGAGATGTTCTGCTCTTTCGCCGCCGCCAGGTCTGCCGGAGAGAGGCTCAGAACGCAGCTGAAGACGAAGAACATCACGGTCAGCACCATCATGATGTGGGCGCGCGCGAGGATACTGGAGCATTTCTTCTCAGCGCCTTCGCCGTACTCTTCACGTTTGGCTACCGCGAAGGAAGAGATGATCGGCGAGTGGTTGAAGGAGAAGACCATCACCGGGATCGCCAGCCACAGGGTCATCAGCAGGCCGTTGCCGGTAACGGAAGCGCCGCTCAGGGAGAGCGTCTCCAGCGCCGCGCCGTTCCACTGCGGGATCAGATACAGAGCCAGCACCATCAGCGCGATAACGAATGGGAACACCAGCACGCTCATCGCTTTCACAATCATCTGCTCGCCGAAACGCACGATGGTCATCATGCCGACGATCAGGATCAGCGACAGAATGGCGCGCGGCGGCGGCGTCATGTGCAGCTGATGCGCCATGAAGGTTTCGACGGTGTTAGTGATCGCCACGCTGTAAACCAGCAGGATCGGGTAGATAGCGAAGAAATAAAGCAGGGTAATCAGCTTACCTGCGCCTACGCCGAAGTGTTCTTCCACTACTTCGGTGATGTCTTCGCCCGGGTTTTTCCCGGAGAGCACGAAGCGGGTCATGCCGCGGTGGGCGAAGAAAGTCATCGGGAAGGCCAGAATCGCCATGATGATCAGGGGGATCATGCCGCCAACGCCGGCGTTGATCGGCAGGAACAAGACGCCCGCGCCAATCGCTGTACCGTACAGGCCCAGCATCCACATGGTGTCGGTTTTACGCCATCCGCTGCGGGTTTCGCCCGAAACGATGGTGCTGGTTTGAGTGGTTTCCATCTGTATCTCCTGGAGGAATCAACAAAATCTAATGAATAAATACAATTGCGTAACATGAAATTCGTTTAATTACGGTTTTTTTAGAAATTTTCTCCGTAATAATTGGGCCGGAAAGATACATTTATATGGTTTATGCATCAGTGATCGCGATCTCAAATGCAATAATCCACTTTCAATGTGCGTATTTTTAGTCCAACAGCCTGTTTCTGGTGATCAGCCAGCGATTTGTGGCGCGAAGGCTACCATTTGCAGCATATGAGATAAAAGCGGAGCGGCGTAATAACGAGGGATTTACTGTAAAAAAGAGAACTAGTCGACGTTTTTGCGCTTAAAACCATTTTTTGCAGTGATAATTGTCGCAGTTTTTACCAACGCAAACGTTTGGCTATGTAGAAATAATTCAGGTGATTGATTAGTAACAGAAAGGTTTTTAGCGCGTTCTGGAAGTCAGAGGAAGAGAGCCCGCCGGGGGCAGGCGTCAGGCGATGCCCCGGCGGGAGAGGGGGAAATCAGGCGATGATTTCGTAGCAAGGAATATAGGCGGTGCCGCCCGGAAGCTTCATGCGGTGCTGGGCGACGAAGCCCTGCAGCAGATCGTCCATACGGCGCATCATCTCCGGATCGCCGTGCAGTTTGTAAGGACCGTACTGCTCAATGGCCTGGATGCCCACCTCTTTGACGTTCCCCGCGACAATCCCGGAGAAGGCGCGACGCAGGTCGGCGGCCAGCACTTCCACCGGCTGATCCGGGGAGAGTTTGAGGTTGGCCATGTTCTCGTGGGTCGGATCAAACGGCATCTGCAGGTCCGGCGAGATGCGAATCGACCAGTTAAAGCTATAGGCGTCATCGGTCTCGCGACGGCTCTCTTTCACCAGCGGCATCGCTTTTTTCATCTGCCGCGCCACTTCCGCCGGGTCGTCAATGATGATCCGGTAGTGGCGACGGGCCGATTCGCCCAGGGTATGGGTGATAAACTCGTCCAGTACGCGGAAGTAGTCGGCGCTCTCCTTCGGCCCGGTGAGGATCAGCGGCAGCACCTGCGCTTTGTTGTCGGGGTGCATCAGAATACCCAGCAGGTAGAGCAGCTCTTCGGCAGTGCCGACGCCGCCCGGGAAAATAATGATCCCGTGGGCGATACGTACGAAGGCCTCCAGACGCTTTTCGATATCCGGCATGATGATCAGTTCATTGACCAGCGGGTTCGGTGGTTCCGCAGCGATAATGGATGGTTCGGTCATGCCGATAAAGCGGCTGTCTTTGTAGCGCTGCTGCGCATGGCCGACGGCGGCGCCTTTCATCGGCGCCTCCATTGCGCCAGGCCCGCAGCCGGTGCAGATATTCAGTTCCCGCAGGCCCAGCTGCGTACCGACGCGGCGGGCGTAGAGATATTCGTTTTCGTTGATGGAGTGGCCGCCCCAGCAGACGATCATGTTCGGCGCCTCGCCGACGTGCAGCGCGCGGGCGTTGCGCAGGATCGAGAACACCAGGTTAGTGATATGAACCGAACTTTCGAGATCGAGGTTCGGGAAGCGAACGGTATTGTGGATCTGGCCGTAAACGAACAGGATATCGCGCAGCACGGCGAACAGGTTGGCCTGCAGGGAGCGGATAATCCGCCCGTCAACGAAGGCGTCTTCCGGCGGGTTGATCAGTTCCAGCTTCACGCCGCGTTCGCGCCGCAGCACGTTAATCTCGAAATTTTCGAAACGGGACAGGAGCTCCTTGCTGTTATCGGTCAGGCTCCCCGAATTGAGCACAGCAAGCGAGCAGTTGCGAAAGAGTTGGTACAGGTCGCTGCTGGCGGTGCGCTTAAGCATATCCACTTCCAGCTGCGACAGCATATCCATTGAACCAAGCGGGCTAACATGTGTAATCAAGTGAACTCCTTACAGGACGCTTATGGTCTTCCTGTGATTACAATAGCCCTGCGAACGGCGTTTCCACAACCTTGCGCGCGCCTAAACGCACGCAAATTGTGAAATTGTTTATTATTGACGGGCGAGGCGGCCGGTGGCGGGGGAAAAGTCGCCATTGCTGCGCCAGGGGTTGATATCCAGACCGCCGCGCCGCGTATAGCGGGCGTAAACGGAAAGCGATTCCGGCTGGCAGAAACGGAGAATATCGTTAAAGATACGTTCGACGCACTGCTCATGGAATTCGTTATGGTGGCGGAACGAAACCAGATAGCGCAGGAGCTGCTCGCGGTCGATTTTCGCCCCCCGATACTGGATCTGCACCGAGCCCCAGTCCGGCTGATGAGTGATAAGGCAATTAGACTTCAGCAGGTGGCTGACCAGCGTCTCCTCCACGATTTTGCCGCTGGCGGCGCCCTGCAGGTAATCGGCGCTGAACTGATAGTTATCGATCTCGATATCCTGATCGTCGATGCAGGTGCCGTGCAGGCGGGCAATCGGCTGGCCTTCCAGTTCATCCAGGCGGTAGAGCGATACCTTCACCTTCCCCTGCGCGCAGGCGCTGAGATCGCGAGTCAGCGTCTCTGCAACGTCCTGCCAGCTAGCGAAACGGGTCTGGTTAAAGCTGTTGAGATAGAGCTTAAAGCTTTTCGACTCCACCAGATTGAGGCTGGTATCGGGCAGCTCGACGTGGCCGACAGCTACCTGCGGCAGACCTTTGCCGTTCAGCCAGGAGAGTTCGTACAGCGTCCAGATATCGGCGCCGTGAAACGGCAGATTATCGGCATGCAGGCCCAGCGGGTCGCGGTTTAAACTGCGCGGCACGCCCTGCAGCAGCGAGGCGTCATAGGTATCGCGGTAATCGGTTGATTTACCGAGCGTCAGGCCGGCCAGCGCCTGATGATTATCGTAAGAAGACATGTTTCACCATAGTAAAGCGGGTACACTATTGCTCCAGTGTATCCTGTCTAACGTGAAGAGAGAAACCGGTGGACCATCAGACAGCAGAAGCGCTACGCGCTTTTACCCAACGATATTGCGCCGTCTGGCAGCAGCAGCGCCACAGCCTGCCGCGCAGTGAAGAGCTTTACGGCGTCCCGTCGCCTTGCGTTGTCGACACCCAGGGCGAGGCCGTTTTCTGGCAGCCGCAGCCGTTTTCGCTGGCGCAAAATATCAGCGCGGTTGAACGCGCCCTCGACATTGTGGTACAACAGCCGCTTCATTCTTATTATACCACTCAGTTTGCCGGCGATATGTCCGGCCGGTTTGCCGGCGAAACCTTGACGCTGCTGCAGACCTGGAGTGAAGAGGATTTCCAGCGGGTGCAGGAAAATTTAATCGGGCACCTGGTGGTGCAGAAGCGGTTGAAGCTGTCGCCGACGCTGTTTATCGCCACCCTCGAGAGTGAACTGGATGTGATTTCCGTCTGTAATCTCAGCGGCGAGGTAGTCAAAGAGACCCTCGGCACCGCCAAACGCATTACGCTTTCTCCCTCACTTGCGGGTTTCCTCAACCACCTTGAGCCAGTTCTGTAATCCAGTCTGCCAGATCGTTTGTGAGAGATCTCTTACAAAACCTGTAAGAGATCGTCATCATTTAAGGTAAATTTAATCCATACTTTTTTATATAAGTTGTTGGTATTAAATCAGATCTTAATTTTTTCGTCCTTTTGAGTGGGGACTAATCTTAAGAGATTGTCTCAAGAAGGGTTGTAAGAAGGGGCAGAATCAGTGATCCTATGTCTGTCGACAGGACGTCGCGAAATGAAGCGAACATCAGGATGATGGCGCTTCTGCAGGACCCGCCAGGACGGCGTTGCAGGGACAGGCTTCAGGATGAAGCAAGGATAACGCAGGATCGCGTAATGGACACCTCCAGGATGGAGAACGAGAGCCGCTCAGGATGAACGGTGGATCAGGAAGATCGGGACAAACTTATGGATAAGTCATTTCGCATCGGGGTGGTGTGAAAGCAGGATGCACGTGTTTATGGATGAACATGGTCAGGAGACCTCAGGAAAAGTTTTCAAGGACGAGCAGGGAGCACCAATGTAGCGGGACTGCTGCAAAACGAACCGGGAGCACTGTTTATACAGTGCTCCCTTTTTTTATTTCTCCTGCGGATTTGCTATCCTGCGCCCGGTTTTTAACTCATCGAGGTTTCCCCATGACTCTTCACGATAGCGTGCGCGATCGCCTGCGCGCCATTGAAGCCCTGCTGCGCGAAACGGAGCACTGGCAGGAGACGGCGCCGGACAGCAGCGCCTTCGCCAGCGATAAGCCGTTTTGCCTGGATACCCTGGAGCCGCTGGAGTGGCTGCAGTGGGTCCTGATCCCGCGTATGCACCAGCTGCTGGAGAGCGGCCAGCCGCTGCCGCAAAATTTTGCCGTTGCGCCTTATTACGAAATGGCTCTGGATCAGGCCCACCCGGTCCGCGAATCCATGCTGGCGGAACTTCTGCTGTTAGACGCGCTGTTTGCCGGTGAGCAGGCCTGATGCTGGAGATTATCTACCAGGACGACTGGCTGGTGGCGGTCAACAAACCCTCGGGCTGGCTGGTGCATCGCAGCTGGCTCGATCGCGACGAGAAAGTGGTGGTGATGCAGACCGTGCGCGACCAGATTGGTCAGCACGTTTTTACCGCTCATCGTCTCGACCGGCCCACCTCCGGCGTGCTGCTGATGGGATTGTCGAGCGAGGCGGGCCGGCTGCTGGCGCAACAGTTCGAGCAGCACCAGATCCGGAAGCGCTACCATGCGATCGTCCGCGGCTGGCTGATGGAAGAGGCGCTGCTGGATTACCCGCTGGTGGAGGAGCTGGATAGAATCGCCGATAAGTTCGCCCGCGAAGATAAAGGGCCGCAGCCAGCGGTAACCCACTACCGCGGTCTGGCGACAGTGGAGATGCCAGTGGCGACTGGGCGCTATCCCACCTCGCGCTATGGGCTGGTGGAACTGGAGCCGAAAACCGGCCGCAAGCACCAGCTGCGCCGTCATCTGGCCCACCTCCGTCATCCGATCCTCGGCGACAGCAAGCACGGCGATCTGCGGCAAAACCGCAGCGCCGCGGAACATTTCGGCTGTCACCGCTTGATGCTGCACGCCAGCGAGTTGTCGTTAACCCATCCTTTTACCGGCGAGCCGCTGACCCTGCGCGCCGGTTTTGACGACGTCTGGATGCGCGCGCTGTCGCAGTTTGGCTGGCGCGGGCTTCTCCCGCTAAATGAAAGGGTTGAGTTTGCCGACGACAGCGGTCAGGATGAAGAGAATAAGGTCAATCCAGGGAGATAATAGCATGGCGGAAGTCGGAATTTTTGTCGGCACCATGTACGGCAACTCGCTGCTGGTCGCGGAAGAAGCGGAAGCGATCCTCAGCGGACTGGGACACAAGGCTACCGTGTATGAGGATCCGCAGGTCAACGACTGGGAATCCTACACGGGTAAGTATGTGCTGGTGGTCACCTCCACCACCGGGCAGGGCGATCTGCCGGACAGCATCGTCCCGCTGTATGAGGGCATCAAAGATATGTATCAGCCTCACCTGCGGTACGGCATTATCGCGCTCGGCGACAGCACCTATGCCAACTTTTGCGGCGGCGGCCTGAAGTTCGATCAGCTGCTGCAGGAGCAGGGCGCGAAGCGCATCGGCGAGATGCTGAAGATTGACGCCAGCGAAGACCCGGAGCCGGAGAGCGTCTCCAATCCGTGGGTTGAACAGTGGGCCACCCTGCTCGCATAAAAGCGCTGCCCTCTCCCTACGCAGAGGGCGCTCTTTCAATACGTCGCGGCCAGATACGCGGACGTCAAAATAGTAGCGCTTTCCAGGCGCCACGCCTTTAGGCAAACGCCACAATATCCTTAGCAATATCATGGCTTAAGCCAGCCAGTTTCACCGGGTCAAGTGAGGTATTTCACACTCCGGCCCTTTTTGCTGCGCTATGCGGCGCCAGCGGCGCTGGCTTTTCATTTCCGTGAACTTCCCCCCATTCTTTCAGGCATTCGCCACAAACCACCTGCAATAGCGGCGTAAAAGCTGTGTGGATGCACGGTGAGCCGCGGTGTGCCTCTTCATATACTGCTCCAGCCAGTGATAAATGCAGTGCCAGATATAACGACAACTATCAAAACACGACCACGTCATTCTGATTACCCTACAGGTTGTGCTGTTCAGAATGAACGTAGCTAAACGCTATGATTCAGGAGTACAACAATGAGTTCATTAAGTCAGGCGGCGACGGCGGCTGAAAAGCGCACCAACGCCCGCTACTGGATAGTGGTGATGCTGTTTATCGTCACCTCTTTTAACTATGGCGACCGGGCGACGCTGTCGATCGCCGGTTCGGAAATGGCCAGGGATATCGGCCTTGATCCGGTGGGGATGGGGTATGTGTTCTCCGCCTTCTCATGGGCTTATGTCATCGGCCAGATCCCGGGCGGCTGGCTGCTCGACCGCTTCGGCTCGAAGCGCGTCTATTTCTGGTCGATCTTCATCTGGTCGATGTTTACCCTGCTGCAGGGCTTCGTCGATATCTTCAGCGGCTTTGGCATTATCGTTGCGCTGTTTACCCTGCGCTTCCTCGTCGGCCTTGCCGAGTCGCCGTCATTCCCCGGCAACAGCCGGATCGTCGCCGCCTGGTTCCCGGCGCAGGAGAGGGGGACAGCGGTATCGATTTTTAACTCCGCCCAGTACTTTGCCACCGTTATTTTCGCGCCGATCATGGGCTGGCTGACGCATGAAGTGGGTTGGTCGCATGTGTTCTTCTTTATGGGCGGGCTGGGGATTGTGATCAGCTTTGTGTGGCTGAAAGTGATCCACGATCCGAACAACCACCCGGGCGTGAACCAGAAAGAGCTGGACTATATCGCCGAAGGCGGGGCGCTGATCAACATGGATCAGAAGAGCAGCGCGCAGAAAGTGCCGTTTAGCGTCAAAATGGGGCAGATCAAGCAACTGATCGGCTCGCGGATGATGATCGGCATCTATATCGGTCAGTACTGCATCAACGCCTTAACCTACTTCTTTATCACCTGGTTCCCGGTTTATCTGGTGCAGGCGCGCGGCATGTCGATCCTCAAAGCCGGCTTTGTCGCCTCGATTCCGGCGGTGTGCGGCTTTGTCGGCGGGGTGCTGGGCGGGGTGATCTCCGACTGGTTAATGCGCCGCACCGGCTCGCTGAACATTGCGCGCAAAACGCCGATTGTGCTGGGGATGCTGCTCTCCATGACCATGCTGATGTGTAACTATGTCAACGTGGAGTGGATGGTGATCGGCTTTATGGCAATGGCCTTCTTCGGCAAAGGGATCGGCGCCCTCGGCTGGGCGGTGATGGCGGATACCGCGCCGAAAGAGATTAGCGGTCTCTCCGGCGGTCTGTTCAATATGTTCGGCAATATCTCCGGCATCGTCACCCCGATCGCCATCGGCTATATCGTCGGCACCACCGGCTCGTTCAACGGCGCGCTGATCTACGTCGGTATCCATGCCCTGGTGGCGGTGCTGAGCTATCTGGTGCTGGTGGGCGATATCAAACGTATCGAACTGAAACCTGTAGCGGGACGTTAATCATGACTACTCAATCCAGCCCGATTATCACAGAGATGAAGGTCATTCCGGTGGCCGGGCACGACAGCATGCTGCTGAACATCGGCGGAGCGCATAACGCCTGGTTTACCCGCAATATCGTGGTGTTAACCGATAACGCCGGCCATACCGGCGTCGGCGAAGCGCCCGGCGGAGAGGTCATCTACCAGACGCTGCTGGCGGCGATCCCGCAGGTGGTGGGCCAGGAGGTCGCCCGACTCAATCGCGTGGTGCAGCAGGTGCACAAAGGCAATCAGGCGGCGGATTTCGACACCTTCGGCAAAGGGGCGTGGACCTTCGAACTGAAGGTTAACGCGGTGGCGGCGCTGGAAGCGGCGCTGCTGGACCTGCTCGGCCAGGTGCTTAATGTGCCGGTCTGCGAGCTGCTGGGCCCGGGTAAGCAGCGTGATGCCGTCACCGTGCTGGGCTACCTGTTCTATATCGGCGATCGGCAGAAAACCGACCTTGGCTATCTGGACCATACGCCGGGCGATCACGAATGGTACCGCCTGCGCCACCAGCAGGCGTTGAGCAGCGAGGCGGTAGTGCGTCTGGCGGAAGCCGCCCAGGATCGCTACGGTTTCAAAGACTTTAAGCTCAAAGGCGGCGTGCTGCCCGGCGAGCAGGAGATTGACACCGCGCGGGCGCTGAAAAAGCGTTTCCCGGATGCGCGCATCACCGTCGACCCTAACGGCGCCTGGCTGCTGGATGAGGCCATCGCGCTGTGTAAAGGGCTGCAGGATGTTCTGACCTACGCCGAAGATCCGTGCGGCGCCGAGCAGGGTTTCTCCGGCCGGGAGGTGATGGCCGAGTTCCGCCGCGCCACCGGGCTGCCGGTCGCCACCAATATGATAGCCACTAACTGGCGCGAAATGGGCCATGCGGTGATGCTCAACGCCGTCGATATCCCGCTGGCGGACCCGCACTTCTGGACGCTCTCCGGCGCGGTGCGGGTGGCGCAGCTGTGCGACGACTGGGGGCTCACCTGGGGCTGCCATTCCAACAACCACTTTGATATTTCCCTGGCGATGTTTACCCACGTCGGCGCAGCCGCGCCGGGCAACCCCACCGCCATCGATACCCACTGGATCTGGCAGGAGGGCGACGCGCGCCTGACCAAAAATCCGCTGCAGATTATTAACGGCAGCATTGCCGTGCCAGACGCGCCGGGACTCGGCGTGGAACTTGACTGGGAGCAGGTGCGCAGAGCCCATGAGGCCTATAAAGCGCTGCCGGGCGGCGCGCGCAACGACGCGGGCCCGATGCAGTACCTGATCCCCGGCTGGACATTCGACCGCAAACGTCCCGTTTTCGGCCGCCACTAATTAAAAAGGATGATGCTATGACGACTTTCTCTTCAACGCCCGTTGTCACCACCATGCAGGTGATCCCGGTTGCCGGCCATGACAGCATGCTGATGAACCTGAGCGGCGCGCACGCCCCGTACTTCACCCGCAATATCGTAATTATCAAAGATAACGCCGGCCATACCGGCGTCGGTGAAATCCCGGGCGGTGAAAAAATTCGCCAGACCCTGGAGGATGCCATTCCGCTGGTGGTGGGCAAAACGCTGGGCGAGTATAAAAACGTGCTGGGCGCGGTGCGCAATCAGTTTGCCGACCGCGACGCCGGGGGCCGCGGCCTGCAGACCTTTGACCTGCGCACCACCATTCACGTGGTGACCGGCATCGAAGCGGCACTGCTGGATCTGCTGGGCCAGCACCTTGGGGTCAACGTCGCCTCGCTGCTAGGCGATGGCCAGCAGCGCAGCGAAGTCGAAATGCTGGGCTATCTGTTCTTTGTCGGTAATCGCCATGCGACGCCGCTGGCCTATCAGAGCCAGCCGGATGAGCAGTGCGAGTGGTATCGCCTGCGCCATGAAGAGGCGATGACGCCGGATGCGGTGGTCCGCCTGGCGGAAGCGGCGTATGAAAAATATGGTTTCAACGACTTTAAGCTGAAGGGCGGCGTGCTGGCCGGTTTTGAAGAAGCCGAAGCGATCAGCGCCCTGGCGAAGCGCTTCCCGAATGCTCGCGTCACTCTCGACCCGAATGGCGCCTGGCTGCTTGAGGAGGCCATTCAGATTGGTAAACAGCTGAAGGGCGTGCTGGCCTATGCGGAAGATCCGTGCGGCGCCGAACAGGGCTTCTCCGGCCGCGAAGTGATGGCCGAGTTCCGCCGCGCGACGGGCCTGCCGACCGCCACCAATATGATCGCCACCGACTGGCGGCAGATGGGCCATACGCTGTCGCTACAATCGGTGGATATCCCGCTGGCGGACCCGCACTTCTGGACCATGCAGGGGTCGGTGCGCGTAGCGCAGATGTGCCATGAGTTCGGTCTGACCTGGGGTTCGCACTCTAATAATCACTTCGACGTGTCGCTGGCGATGTTCACCCACGTCGCGGCAGCGGCGCCGGGCAAGATCACCGCTATCGATACCCACTGGATCTGGCAGGAGGGCAACCAGCGTCTGACCAAACAACCTTTTGAAATCAAAGGCGGCATGGTGCAGGTACCGAGTACCCCGGGCCTGGGGGTTGAGCTGGATATGGACCGCGTGATGCAGGCAAATGAGCTATATAAGAAACATGGTCTTGGCGCCCGCGACGATGCGATGGCGATGCAGTATCTGATCCCGGGCTGGACCTTTGACAACAAGCGTCCATGCATGGTGCGCTAAAAGTCCGCCGGCCTCTGCGGGGGCCGGCATTGCGCGACAGCGCCAGGGGTTGGCTCAGAGTAAGGACAGCAGATGAAAATAGTGATCGCACCGGATTCCTGGAAGGAGAGCCTGAGCGCGCTGGAAGTGGCCAGTGCGATAGAGCAAGGCTTTCGCGAGATTTATCCTGACGCCGAGTACGTCAAGCTGCCGGTTGCCGATGGTGGGGAAGGGACGGTGGAAGCCATGGTGGCGGCGACCGGCGGGCTTCTGGTTCCGCTGACGGTCACCGGGCCGCTGGGCGAGCCGGTTGAGGCATTTTACGGGCTGTCCGGCGATCGCCAGTGCGCCTTTATCGAAATGGCGGCGGCCAGCGGCCTGGAGAGCGTCCCGCCGGCGCAGCGTAACCCGCTGCTGACCACTTCCTGGGGTACCGGGGAGCTTATCCGCCATGCGCTGGACGCCGGGGTAAGACAGATCATTATTGGTATTGGCGGCAGTGCGACCAATGACGGCGGCGCCGGGATGGCGCAGGCGCTGGGGGCGAAACTGCTGACCGCCGAGGGCCAGCAAATTGCCTCCGGGGGCGGCGCGCTGGAGACGCTGGCGCGAATCGATCTCAGCGAACTCGATTCGCGGCTGGCAGATTGCCGGATTGACGTTGCCTGCGACGTCACCAACCCGTTGACCGGCCCGCAGGGCGCCAGCGCGGTGTTCGGCCCGCAAAAAGGGGCGACGGCGCAGATGATCGACCGGCTCGATAGCGGCCTGCGGCACTATGCCCGGATTATCGCCCGCGATTTAGATATCGACGTGCTGAGCCTTGAGGGCGGCGGCGCGGCGGGCGGCATGGGTGCGGCGCTGTATGCGTTCTGTGGTGCTCAGTTGCGTCCGGGCATTGAGATTGTCACCGATGCGCTACAGCTGGCTGAGCGGGTGGCGGATGCCGATTTAGTGATCACCGGCGAAGGGCGTATCGATAGCCAGACGATCCACGGCAAAGTGCCGGTGGGGGTGGCGAGGGTGGCGAAGCGTTTTAACGTCCCGGTGATCGGGATTGCCGGCAGTCTTACCGCCGATGTTGGCGTCGTGCATCAGCACGGGCTGGATGCGGTATTCAGCGTGTTGTATACCATCTGTACCCTTGATGAAGCGTTGGCCAATGCCGCCGCCAACTTGCGAATGACGGCGCGTAACGTAGCCGCGGTTTTGCAGATGGGCGACAGGCGGTAACCCGGCTGGCGCAGTGGTATTTGTAGCCCGGATAAGGTGCGTAGCACCGCGATCCGGGAACCATCCCCGGTGGCGCTTACGCTTACCGGGGCTACCAACCGAATACCGGACCGTAGGACGTAGCCCGGATGAGGCGCGTAGCGCCGCTATCCGGGGTTTACACCCCCATCCGGCACGCTTCGCGGGCCACATTATCCATCTCATCTAACAGCTCAAGCAGCTCCGGCTCCAGATCCTCGGCGGCGGTGCCTGCCCGCAGCTGACTTTCCAGGGTATGGCACAGCTTTTTCAGCCGCGGCACGCCGCTATAGCTGCAGCTGCCGTGCAGTTTATGGATCAGATCCACCAGCCCTTCCGGCTGCTCGCCCACCAGCTGCTCCTCAACTTTGTTACGCACCTCCGGCATAAAGGCGATCAGCATTTGCAGCATCTCCCGCGCCAGGTCCGGCTTCATGGCCGCCTGGCGCAGCGCCAGCTGCCAGTCGAGCGTTTGATTATGATCGACGATCGGCTCTGCGGGCGGTAGCGACGCCGGAACGACGCTGTGCAGGCCGGGCTGATAGCGCAACAGCAGTGCGTGCAGTTTCTCTTCTTCGATTGGCTTCGCCAGATAGTCGTTCATGCCGGCGCTCAGTAATTTCTCACGCTGCCCCTCCAGGGCGTGCGCGGTGACCGCAATAACCGGGGTTTGCTGATGATGGGACAGGTGATGGATAAGCTCACAGGCGCGGATGCCGTCCATATCCGGCATCTGAATATCCATCAGGATCAGATCCATCTGCAGCTGCTTGGCCTTGTCCACCGCCTGCTGGCCGCTGTCGCAGAGGATCACCTGCTGCACAAGATCATCCAGCAGGGCGCCAATCAGCTTCAGGTTAGCCGGGTTGTCGTCGACGGCCATTACCGTCATTGGCAACTTATGACTGTCGATCTGCATCAGCGGCGCGGAGGCAAGCGCGTGGCTGGTAGCCACCAGCGCCGGTAGCAGACGGGTGGTGGTGAGCGGCTTTAACAGGCAGGCGGCAACGCCGTCGCGCTTCAGGGCTTCGGCGCTGACCTGGGCATGGCACGGCAGGGCCAGCAGTACGTTATCGGACATCGCGCAGGCTTTGGCTAATTTTTCCCGATGCGGCGACAAATCGCGCATTGAAACCGGGATACCGACCAGCAGAATGTCATACTGCGCTTCCGCCAGCGAGGAGAAGGTAGGGCTGTAGATAACCTCCAGCGGCGTAGCGGCCAGCATCTCCAGGGTACACTGCGCCGCCGTCGCGTTGGCTTCCACATAGGCCAGACGTTTGCCGACAAGCCCGTCGGTGTTCAGCGTATCCGGAATGGCGTTCGGGTTGAGATCGAGGCTGATATGGAACCAGAAGGTGGAGCCGCGGTTCGGCTGGCTGTGGAACGAAATATCCCCGCCCATCTCTTTGACCAGACGCTGAGTGATCACCAGCCCGAGCCCGGTGCCGCCGTGGCGGCGTGAAATACTGGCATCGGCCTGACGGAAGGCCTGGAATAGCCGGGACTGGTCGCGCTCGGGGATGCCGATGCCGGTATCGTGGATCTGAATTTCGATCTGTACCCGGGAATTACTGATGGCCCGCTGCTCCACCAGTACGTCGATATTGCCGTGCTCGGTAAATTTGATGGCGTTGCCCACGAGGTTGGTCACAATCTGCTGCAGACGCAGCGGGTCGCCGATAACGTTGTCCGGTACATTGTTCTTAATATTCAGCGTCAGCTCCAGCCCTTTATCGTGCGCGGAATGCGCCAGCAGGGTGACCACTTCATCAAGCGAAGTGCGCAGCAGGAACGGAATACTCTCCAGGATCAGCTTCCCGGCTTCCAGCTTGGAAAAGTCGAGCACGTCATTGATGATCGCCAGCAGATTGTTGGCCGAACGTTCGATGGTGGTCAGGTGGTCGCGCTGCGTAGCGTTGAGATCGGTTTTCAGCGTCAGGCGGGTAAAGCCGATCACCCCATTGAGCGGGGTGCGCAGCTCGTGAGACATATTGGCCAGGAACTCAGACTTAATGCGCGCCGCCTCCTGGGCGCGCTTTTTCGCCAGGTCCAGCTCGACGTTCTGGATCTCCATCTGCTCAAGCGTTTCCCGTAGATCGGAGGTCGCCTGGTCGACGTTGTGTTGCATCTCTTCGTGGTATGCCGCCAGCGACATGGCCATCGAGTTAATGCCATTTTTCAGCATATCCAGTTCGCCGAGCATAAAGCCTTCGACCCGGCTGTCCAGCTGTCCGCGGCGGATGCGGTCGACAGTGTTAACCATATTGCGGATTGGCCCGGTGACGTCGCGCATCAGCCTCCAGCCGAAGATTAACGCGATGCCGATACAGAACAGCATCATTACGCTGGAGATAAAAATCTCTTTGTACTGCTGGAGGCGAACCGATTTTAGATCCAGCTCCAGGGCGACGTAGCCCAGCATATTGCCCGGCATTTTAGCGTCAGATTCGGGTGATTCATCCGGAGAATAGCTTTCCGAGACAATAGGCGTGCGCAGGATCATCATGTCGCCATCGCGGATGACGCTGAGGTGACGGGGGAATGCCTCGCCTTTCGGGATCTGCAGTTCGCTGGGATTGAGCTGGTAATTGGAGGTGACAAATAAGCGGTTATGCGAATCGTACACCGAGATGGCCCGCACGATCTCCGAGTGGCGACGATGCAGAACGCTGATCAGCTGGCCGATGGATTCGCGGTTTTGCAAGTTCATGCCATATTCGCTGGAGACCGCCAGCGGTTCGATAATACTGGCGCCAGCGTCCTCCAGCTGGCGTTGCAGGTCGTTATAACGATGAGCGACAAAGAAAATACTGAGCAACAGTCCTATCAGGACGGTTGGCGCCAGAATCAGAATCATCATGCGAGCACGCAGGCTGTAGTTGGTCATGCGGTTCCATTATGGGAGAATATAGACATCATCGTTCTGTGCAGCGTCGCTGCGCCTCGCGGCGCTGCCGCTCTGAACGAGCTCGTTTTATTTGATTGAGACAACTCTCTACGATGGCGCAATTCTACTCTGCAAAACGGCGTGTGACGACGCGCCAGATCATAACCGTTACAGTCAACGACCTCGATCCCTTTGGTCAGGGTGTTGCCCGCCATCAGGGGAAGGCGTTGTTCGTGAGCGGCGTGCTGCCCCACGAGCAGGCCGAGGTGGTGCTGGTGGAAGATAAAAAACAGTACGCCCGCGCCGAGGTGAAACGCCGACTGACCGACAGCCCGCAGCGCCAGGCGCCGCGCTGCCCCCATTTTGGCGTCTGCGGCGGATGCCAACAACAACATGCCAGCGTTCCGCTTCAGCAGCAAAGTAAACGCGCCGCGCTGGGGCGACTGATGAAGCGCGAGGTAGATGACGTCATCGCCGGCGCGCCGTGGGGCTACCGCCGTCGCGCACGCTTGAGCTTGAATTATCAGCCGAAGACCCAACAATTGCAGATGGGTTTTCGCCAGGCCAACGCCAAAGCGATCGTCGATGTGGTGCAGTGCCCTGTTTTGGCGCCCCAACTTGAGGCATTGCTGCCCGCCGTGCGCGAGTGCTTAAGCGCGCTGAGCGCATTACGCCATCTCGGCCACGTCGAGCTGGTGCAGGCGGACAATGGCCCGCTGATGGTGCTGCGCCATACCGCAGCCCTGCCGGCGACAGACAAGGAAAAACTGGAACGCTTTTCGCAAACTCACGGTCTTTCCCTGTACCTCGCGCCACAAAGCGAGATACTGGAGCATATTCATGGCGAAGCGCCATGGTATACCTCAGACGGACTACGCTTAGTGTTCAGCCCGCGGGATTTTATCCAGGTCAACGACGGCGTAAATCAGCAGATGGTGCGTACCGCACTGGAGTGGCTGGATCTGCGGCCAGAGGACCGGGTGCTGGATCTGTTCTGCGGGATGGGCAACTTTACCCTGCCGCTGGCGACACGCGCCGCCCATGTGGTGGGCGTGGAAGGGGTGCCGGCGCTGGTGGAGAAGGGGCGGGAAAACGCCGCCCGCAATGGTTTATCAAATGTCACTTTCTTCCATGAAAATCTGGAAGAAGACGTCACCCGTCAGGCCTGGGCGAAGCACGGCTTTGATAAAGTGCTGCTGGACCCGGCCCGCGCCGGCGCGCCGGGCGTGATGCCGCATATAATAAAACTGGCACCGCGGCGGGTGGTGTATGTTTCCTGCAACCCGGCGACGCTGGCGCGAGACAGCGAAACCCTGTTGCAGGCTGGATATCAGATTCAACGCCTGGCGATGCTGGATATGTTCCCGCATACCGGCCATCTGGAATCAATGGTGTTGTTTGAGCGCAGGCTTACATAAGGTCATTCACAACGTCGCAGAAGAGCCACCCTGGCCATGAATGCTGACGCGACCTGCAGGATGACATGTAGAAAGTTGAGGCTTGCCGACTTCGGCAGGCCGGTCCCTTAAGGAGAGGACAATGGTTGCGGTAAGAAGTGCACATCTTAATAAAGCTGGTGAATTTGACCCGAAGAAATGGATCGCGAGTCTGGGAATTTCCAGCCAGCAGTCGTGTGAGCGCTTAGCCGAAACCTGGGATTATTGTCGCGAAAAAACGCAAGGACACCCGCAGGCGGACCTGCTGCTGTGGCGGGGCGTCGAAATGGTGGAGATCCTCTCCACCCTAAGTATGGACATCGATACGCTGCGCGCGGCGCTGCTGTTCCCGCTGGCCGACGGCGAAGTTGTCAGCGAAGAGGTGATGCAGGAGAGCGTAGGTAAATCGGTCGTGACCCTGATTCACGGGGTGCGGGACATGGCCGCTATCCGCCAGCTGAAGGCTACCCATACCGACTCGGTCTCTTCCGAGCAGGTGGATAACATTCGCCGTATGCTGCTGGCGATGGTTGACGATTTCCGCTGCGTGGTCATCAAACTTGCTGAGCGGATCGCGCATCTGCGCGAGGTCAAGGACGCGCCGGAAGATGAGCGCGTTCTTGCGGCGAAAGAGTGCACCAATATCTATGCTCCCCTGGCGAACCGCTTAGGTATCGGCCAGCTGAAGTGGGAGCTGGAAGATTACTGCTTCCGCTATCTGCACCCGGCGGAATACAAGCGCATTGCCAAACTGCTCCACGAGCGCCGTATCGACCGCGAGCATTACATCGAAGAGTTTGTCGGCCACCTGCGCTCAGAGATGAAAGCCGAAGGCGTCAAGGCGGAAGTCTATGGCCGGCCGAAGCATATCTACAGTATCTGGCGCAAAATGCAGAAAAAACACCTCGCTTTCGACGAGCTGTTTGACGTTCGCGCGGTGCGTATTGTGGCTGAGCGTTTGCAGGATTGCTATGCCGCGCTGGGGATCGTCCATACTCACTACCGCCATCTGCCGGATGAATTCGACGACTACGTGGCCAACCCGAAACCCAACGGTTACCAGTCTATCCATACCGTGGTGCTGGGGCCGAGCGGCAAGACGGTGGAGATTCAGATCCGCACCCGGCAGATGCATGAAGATGCCGAGCTGGGCGTGGCCGCACACTGGAAGTACAAAGAGGGCGCGGGAGCCGGCACCAGCGGCGGCCGCGGCTATGAAGACCGTATCGCCTGGCTGCGTAAGCTGATTGCCTGGCAGGAAGAGATGGCCGACTCCGGCGAGATGCTCGACGAAGTGCGCAGCCAGGTCTTCGACGACCGGGTGTATGTCTTTACGCCGAAAGGCGACGTGGTGGACCTGCCTGCGGGGTCGACGCCGCTCGACTTTGCCTATCATATTCACAGCGATGTCGGCCATCGCTGCATCGGCGCCAAAATTGGCGGCCGCATTGTGCCGTTCACCTATCAGCTGCAGATGGGCGATCAGATTGAGATAATCACCCAGAAGCAGCCGAACCCAAGCCGCGACTGGCTGAACCCGAACCTTGGCTACGTGACCACCAGCCGTGGACGCTCCAAAATTCACGCCTGGTTCCGTAAACAGGATCGCGATAAAAACATTCTCGCCGGGCGGCAGATCCTTGACGATGAGCTCGAGCATCTGGGCATCAGCCTGAAGGATGCCGAGAAACATCTGCTGCCGCGCTACAACTTTAATGAACTGGATGAACTGCTGGCGGCTATCGGCGGCGGCGATATTCGCCTTAACCAGATGGTCAACTTCCTGCAGGCGCAGTTCAATAAACCTAGCGCCGCCGAGCAGGATGCGGCCGCGCTGAAGCAACTGCAGCAGAAAACCTACACGCCGCAAAATCGCACCAAGGACAATGGCCGGGTAGTGGTGGAAGGGGTAGGCAACCTGATGCACCATATTGCCCGCTGCTGCCAGCCAATCCCGGGCGACGAGATCGTCGGCTTTATCACCCAGGGGCGCGGGATCTCCGTGCATCGCGCGGACTGCGATCAGCTGGCTGAACTGCAGTCGCATGCTCCGGAGCGCATCGTCGATGCGGTATGGGGCGAAAGCTACTCGGCGGGCTACTCGCTGGTGGTCAGGGTGGAGGCGAACGATCGCAGCGGTTTACTGCGCGATATCACTACCATCCTCGCCAATGAGAAGGTGAACGTGCTGGGCGTCGCCAGCCGCAGCGATACCCGTCAGCAGCTGGCAACCATCGATATGACCATCGAGATTTACAACCTGCAGGTGCTGGGCCGGGTGCTCGGTAAGCTCAACCAGGTGCCGGATGTGATCGACGCGCGCCGTCTGCACGGCGGTTAATTCGTCTGTAGGCCGGATAAGGCGAAGCCGCCATCCGGCAATTTCGCAACGTCGGATAAGGTCTAAACGCCTTATCCGGCCGACTATTTTTAAAATTTCCAGGATTGTCACATGACTCAAATTGACCGCTTGCTCGGCATCATGCGCCGCCTGCGCGACCCGGAAAACGGCTGCCCATGGGATAAAGAGCAGACCTTTGCCACCATCGCCCCTTACACCCTTGAGGAGACCTACGAGGTCCTCGATGCTATCCAGCGGGAAGATTTTGACGATCTGCGCGGTGAGCTGGGCGATCTGCTGTTCCAGGTGGTGTTCTATGCGCAAATGGCGCAGGAAGAGGGACGCTTTAACTTTGACGATATCTGCGCCGCCATCAGCGACAAGCTGGAGCGTCGCCACCCGCATATCTTCGGCGAGGCATCGGCGGGCAATAGCACGGAAGTCCTGGCTCGCTGGGAGCAAATCAAAAGCGCGGAGCGGGCGGAAAAAGCCCAGCATTCGGCACTGGACGATATTCCCCATAGCCTGCCGGCGCTAATGCGCGCGCATAAAATCCAGCGCCGCTGCTCGGCAGTGGGTTTCGACTGGACCTCGCTGGGCCCGGTGCTCGACAAAGTGCATGAAGAAATTGATGAAGTGATGCATGAAGCGCAGCAGGCGGTGGTGGATGAAGCAAAACTGGAAGAGGAAGTGGGCGATCTGCTGTTTGCCACGGTGAATTTATCCCGTCATTTGGGCGTCAAAGCCGAGGTGGCGCTGCAGAAAGCAAACCTCAAATTTGAGCGTCGTTTCCGCGAGGTCGAGCGTATTGTCGCCGCCCGAGGCCTGGAAATGACCGGCGTCGACCTCGATACCATGGAAGAAGTGTGGCAGGAAGTAAAACGCCAGGAAACTGATCTCTAACGGATTTTCGTGATCAAGCGCGATTTGTGTGATTTTATAAATAACAAGCGCTTGATTTACGTCAAAAACATTTCGCCAAAAGCGTCTATTTTCTCTTTCCGTTATGTCGTTGAAACACCATGTAGCCTGCCTCTTCGAGTTGTTCGAGTCGCAACACAGGTGCAACTTGAAGAACGAAGGGGAGGGGAAGAATGAAAGTTTGTGGCGTCACGCATGTTCGGGTATACTACTTTCCCGTCCTGGTTATTCCATCGTTTTACCCTAACTTCTCAGGTTCAGCATGACAACGAACTATATTTTTGTGACCGGCGGGGTCGTATCCTCTCTGGGTAAAGGCATTGCCGCAGCCTCCCTGGCAGCCATTCTTGAAGCCCGTGGTCTCAACGTGACCATCATGAAACTGGATCCGTATATCAACGTCGATCCGGGCACCATGAGCCCAATCCAGCATGGGGAAGTGTTCGTTACTGAAGACGGCGCAGAAACCGATCTGGACCTGGGCCACTATGAGCGTTTTATCCGCACCAAGATGACGCGCCGCAATAACTTCACCACCGGCCGTATCTACTCCGACGTGCTGCGCAAAGAGCGCCGTGGCGACTACCTGGGCGCGACCGTTCAGGTTATCCCGCACATCACCAACGCTATCAAAGAGCGCGTACTGGCGGGCGGCGAAGGCCATGACGTCGTGCTGGTGGAAATCGGCGGTACCGTAGGCGATATCGAATCCCTGCCGTTCCTCGAAGCGATTCGTCAGATGGCGGTAGAGATCGGCCGCGAGCATACCCTGTTCATGCACCTGACTCTGGTGCCGTACATGGCCGCCGCGGGCGAAGTCAAAACCAAGCCGACCCAGCACTCCGTAAAAGAGCTGCTCTCCATCGGTATTCAGCCTGATATTCTGATCTGCCGCTCCGATCGCGCGGTTCCGGCCAACGAACGAGCCAAAATTGCTTTGTTCTGTAACGTTCCGGAAAAGGCTGTGATTTCTCTGAAAGATGTCGATTCCATTTATAAAATTCCGGGCCTGTTGAAATCTCAGGGGCTGGACGATTATATTTGTAAACGATTCAGCTTAACTTGTCCGGAAGCAAACCTGGCCGAATGGGAACAGGTAATCTATGAAGAAGCTAATCCGGCAGGCGAAGTCACCATCGGTATGGTCGGTAAGTACATTGAACTGCCGGATGCCTACAAGTCGGTGATTGAAGCGCTGAAACACGGCGGTCTGAAAAATCGCGTTACCGTCAACATCAAGCTGATCGATTCGCAGGATGTGGAAACGCGCGGCGTCGAAATCCTCAAGGATTTAGACGCTATCCTGATCCCGGGCGGCTTCGGCTACCGCGGCGTTGAAGGCAAGATCGCCACCGCGCGCTATGCGCGTGAAAACAATATTCCTTATCTGGGCATCTGCCTGGGTATGCAGGTAGCGCTGATTGAGTTCGCGCGTAACGTAGCGGGTATGGAAAACGCCAACTCGACGGAATTTGTGCCAGACTGTAAATACCCGGTCGTGGCCCTGATTACCGAATGGCGTGACGAAGATGGCAACGTTGAAGTCCGCTCTGAGAAGAGCGATCTGGGCGGCACCATGCGCCTGGGCGCGCAGCAGTGCCAGCTGAGTGATGATTCTCTGGTACGCCAGCTTTACGGCGAGCCGACCATCACCGAGCGTCATCGTCACCGCTACGAAGTCAACAACATGTTGTTGAAACCGATTGAAGCTGCCGGTCTGCGCGTTGCGGGCCGTTCCGGGGATGATCAGTTGGTCGAGATCATCGAAGTGCCGAACCATCCGTGGTTTGTGGCCTGCCAGTTCCACCCGGAGTTTACTTCGACGCCGCGTGATGGACACCCGCTGTTTGCCGGCTTTGTGAAAGCCGCGAGCGAGTACCAGAAACGCCAGGCGAAGTAAAAAGAGTTTGAACGGCAATGCACCCATCCGGGTGCATTGTTTGTCTGGAGTTTTAGTTTAACTTGTACTGAGGAAAACCTAATGTCCAAAATCGTTAAAGTCATCGGTCGTGAAATCATCGACTCCCGTGGTAACCCGACTGTTGAAGCCGAAGTACACCTGGAAGGTGGTTTCGTCGGTATGGCAGCTGCTCCGTCAGGTGCTTCTACTGGTTCCCGCGAAGCGCTGGAACTGCGCGATGGCGACAAATCCCGTTTCCTGGGTAAAGGCGTAACCAAAGCTGTTGCTGCGGTAAACGGCCCGATCGCTCAGGCAATCCTGGGCAAAGATGCTAAAGATCAGGCTGGCATCGACAAGATCATGATCGACCTGGACGGTACTGAAAACAAATCTAACTTCGGTGCGAACGCTATCCTGGCCGTTTCTCTGGCGAACGCCAAAGCAGCAGCTGCGTCCAAAGGCCTGCCGCTGTACGCGCACATCGCTGAACTGAACGGCACTCCGGGCAAATACTCCATGCCGGTTCCGATGATGAACATCATTAACGGCGGTGAGCACGCTGACAACAACGTCGACATCCAGGAATTCATGATTCAGCCGGTTGGCGCGCCGACCCTGAAAGAAGCAGTACGCATGGGTTCTGAAGTGTTCCATCACCTGGCGAAAGTGCTGAAGTCCAAAGGCATGAACACTGCCGTTGGTGACGAAGGCGGCTACGCGCCGAACCTGGGTTCCAACGCCGAAGCGCTGGCTGTTATCGCTGAAGCGGTTAAAGCTGCAGGCTACGAGCTGGGCAAAGACATCACCCTGGCGATGGACTGCGCGGCGTCTGAATTCTACAAAGACGGTAAATACGTTCTGGCTGGCGAAGGCAACAAAGCGTTCACCTCTGAAGAGTTCACTCACTTCCTGGAAGAGCTGACCAAACAGTACCCGATCGTCTCCATCGAAGATGGTCTGGACGAATCTGACTGGGAAGGTTTCGCTTACCAGACTAAAGTACTGGGCGACAAAATCCAGCTGGTTGGTGACGACCTGTTCGTAACCAACACCAAGATCCTGAAAGAAGGCATCGAAAAAGGCATCGCTAACTCCATCCTGATCAAGTTCAACCAGATCGGTTCTCTGACCGAAACTCTGGCTGCTATCAAGATGGCGAAAGACGCTGGCTACACCGCTGTTATCTCTCACCGTTCTGGCGAAACTGAAGACGCTACCATTGCCGACCTGGCTGTTGGTACCGCTGCAGGCCAGATCAAAACTGGTTCTATGAGCCGTTCTGACCGCGTTGCTAAATACAACCAGCTGATTCGTATCGAAGAAGCGCTGGGTGAGCAAGCGCCGTTCAACGGTCGTAAAGAGATCAAAGGCCAGGCTTAATCCTGTCCTTGTGAAATAATCATGCCAGCCTTCGGGCTGGCATTTTTTTTTACGCCTGCGGCCATTATTTAAAGTCGACGGCCATTTGCTGAGGGATCGACAACCCACGGGTGGTTTCCACGCAGCGGTCGATGTAATCGGTAAAGCGCGGCGGTTTTGGCATCCCCATGCTCAGCAGTTTGTCGTTACTAAAGCGCACGTTCAGTGTGGCGAATGCGCCGTATAAGCGCATGGCTTTCAGCATCAGCCGCTCATTGCATGGCCCAAATATCCCTTTCAGTTCACGACGCATTTTGACCAGCGTTTCATAGCTCACCTGGGCGTACTTATCCCCCACCGGCGCCTGCTCCAGGGCCTGAGCCATCGCCCGGTCGATTTCGGCAAACTTCACGCTGTTCTCTTCGCCAGCAGAGATATGCACCACCTCGCCGTGAGCCAGAGGCTGGTTAAGCAGCATTAGCAGGGCGTCGGCGCAGTAGTCCACCGGGATAACGTCAATTCGGTCCTCCATGGAGCACATGAATTTCTGCAGCATCAGCCCCATGCTGAACACCCAGAAAATACTGCTGGAAGGCCGGCAGCCGTGATGGGTATGACCCACCACGATAGAGGGGCGGGCAATTACCAGCGGTAGCGTAGGGCACTGCTGCTGCATTAGCTGCTCGATGGTCGACTTCGAGTGGGTATATTCCACCAGGTGCTCAGCGCGTTCCCGAAACTCCGAGCTTTCGGCGACCAGTGAATCCGGTTCAGGCGAACATGACATCGCCGTACCGACGTGCAGAAAGCGCTGCAGACCCGTCACCTGCGCCATACGTTGCGCCAGGCGCAGCGTGCCCTCAACGTTAACCTTCCAGATAAGCGGGTTGCTGCCAAATGAGGCGACAGCGGCGCAGTTGAGGATGTGCGTGACCTGATCGAGGCGCGGATCGTTAAGAAAATGCTCCGGAGAGGCGAGATCGCCCAGCAGGATATGCTGCTGGCGCAACATCGCCAGCTTCTCCTCGGCGATGTTGAACTTACGCATGTTCTCTTTAACCCGTTCGAGGCCAGCCTCGGGGCTATCAGCACGTACCAGCAGCAGCAGATCTAACCGGGTTTCCTGATGGAGTATTTTCTCTAACGCGGCACCGCCCAGAAACCCCGTAACGCCGGTAATTAATAATGTGGTCATAAACGCTATCTCATTATGGTTGGTCTGCGGGATTCTAGGCGGGCAAAAGTAAACGACAATTAAATAAAAAAGGGGCCCGATCAGGGCTTTATTAAGACCAGTTTAAGGTTATTATTACCGGGGGATAGAATTGGACTCGCAGATCGGCCAGATAATTCACTCTTTCATGTATCAGTTTGTACATTACTGTATTTTAAGGTTTTTTATTTTGGTTCTTGGACCTTTTATTTTATCCTGAATGACAGGAATAACATTTTCTGTTACATATTTCCCCCCGCGCGTCAGAATGCTATTTATTTTAATTCTTACCATGCTAATAAACTAAGCCAAAAGAAAAGATTGCTTTTTTAATCAATAATATTATTCCCGACACGGATATTGACGGAGGGGTAAAAAAGCGATCGCAGCGCAGGACAAGACCTGGGCAGCGAAATCTGCGATAATGAACGTTTATCACCCTAAACAGAGATGACTATGCAGTACCCGATTAACGAGATGTTCCAGACCCTGCAAGGCGAGGGTTACTTCACCGGCGTGCCTGCCATCTTTATTCGTCTGCAGGGATGCCCGGTAGGATGCGCGTGGTGTGACACCAAGCATACCTGGGACAAGCTGGCCGATCGGGAAGTGTCGTTGTTCAGCATCCTGGCGAAAACCAAAGAGAGCGACAAGTGGGGCCCGGCAAGCAGCGAGGATCTGCTGGCGATTATTGGGCGGCAGGGGTGGACAGCCCGCCACGTGGTTATTACCGGCGGTGAGCCCTGCATTCATGATTTAACGCCGTTAACCTCGCTTCTGGAACAAAACGGCTTTAGCTGTCAGATTGAAACCAGCGGCACCCATGAAGTACGCTGCAGCCCCAATACCTGGGTGACGGTTTCCCCGAAGGTCAACATGCGCGGTGGCTATGACGTGCTGTCTCAGGCCCTGCAGCGGGCGGATGAGATCAAGCATCCGGTAGGGCGCGTCCGCGACATAGAAGCGCTGGACGAACTGCTGGAAACGCTGAGCGATGACAAACCGCGGATCATCGCCCTGCAGCCGATCAGTCAGAAAGAAGATGCGACGCGCCTGTGTATCGACACCTGCATCGCCCGCAACTGGCGCCTGTCTATGCAGACGCACAAGTATCTGAATATTGCCTGATAAAAAAGCCCGGCAGCGTACTGACCGGGCTTTTTTTTCGCTTACTCGCCGCGATAGACGCAGCCGGCGGTGCAGGTCTCTTTGACCATCACGGCGCTGAGCAGCGGCACCCGCGGTTTCATCTCATCCCAGATCCATTTGGCCAGCACTTCGCTGGTGGGGTTTTCCAGACCAGGAATATCGTTCAGATAATAGTGGTCGAGGCGATCGTATGTCGGCTTAAAGGCGGCCTTCAGCTCGGCAAAATCCATGATCCACCCGGTATGGGGATCGACTTCACCGGTGATCTCCAGACGCACCATAAAGGAGTGGCCATGCAGGCGACCGCATTTGTGTCCTTCCGGGACGTGCGGCAGGTGGTGGGCGGCTTCGAAGGTGAAATCTTTAAACAGCGTGGTGGACATCATTGACTCTCAACAGGACGAAAAAAACCGCCGTAGGGTACCGGAAAGTACATTTTTTCGCATTAACTAAAACGGCCGTGAACAGAAAATGGACATGTTTATCTGCTTTATTTGATTTAATCTCTTATATTTCAATTGCTTATTTAATCGATTTTGTTGTTAATAACTACAACTAAAACAGGTTAGTCCATTTGGTTATTTATTATTTCCATCCCTTATTTAATTGTTACTATGCCCGCCGTTAACCTTCTATTCTCTTCTGTTTTTGTCGCGCTGACAGGGTGCGAATAACAGCTTTGCTTACTGGAACAAACGACGCATGACGACACAGGCCCCACCTTCCAACTTGCTGCCGCTCAACCCGGAGCAACTGGCGCGCCTTCAGGCGGCCACCACTGACTTC
The DNA here is from genome assembly GCF_051858335.1 of Klebsiella sp. K47. Lineage (NCBI taxonomy): Bacteria > Pseudomonadati > Pseudomonadota > Gammaproteobacteria > Enterobacterales > Enterobacteriaceae > Klebsiella > Klebsiella sp. K47. The sequence goes on along the minus strand of NZ_JBPYUI010000006.1, from coordinate 195,708 downwards.
ACGCCCACTCAGCTCGCCTGGGTATCTGGCTATTTCTGGGGCGTGCTGAATCAGCAGTCCGGCGCGGCGGTAGCCGCCCCCGCCCCGGCCGCCGAGGTACCGACGATCACGCTGATTTCCGCCTCGCAAACCGGCAACGCCCGCCGCGTCGCCGAAGCGCTGCGTGACGATCTGCTGGCGGCGAAGCTGAACGTGAAGCTGGTGAATGCAGGCGATTATAAATTCAAACAAATTGCTGCGGAAAAACTGCTGGTGGTAGTGACGTCCACCCAGGGGGAAGGAGAGCCGCCGGAAGAAGCGGTCGCATTGCATAAGTTCCTGTTCTCTAAGAAAGCGCCGAAGCTGGACGGGACCGCGTTCGCCGTCTTTGGTCTCGGCGATACCTCTTATGAATTTTTCTGTCAGTCCGGCAAAGATTTCGACAACAAGCTGGCCGAGCTCGGCGCGGAACGTCTGCTCGATCGCGTTGATGCCGACGTTGAATATCAGGCCGCGGCCGCTGAATGGCGCGCGCGCGTGGTTGAGGCGCTGAAGGCTCGTGCGCCGGTCGCTGCGCCCGCTCAGCTGGCCACCAGCGGCGCGGTGAACGATATTCACACCAGCCCATATACCAAAGAAGCGCCCCTGACGGCGACCCTGTCGGTCAATCAGAAAATCACCGGCCGCAATTCAGAAAAAGATGTGCGCCATATCGAAATAGACCTCGGTGATTCCGGTCTGCGCTATCAGCCGGGCGACGCCCTGGGCGTCTGGTACCAGAACGATCCTCAGCTGGTGAAAGAGCTGGTGGAGCTGCTGTGGCTGAAAGGCGACGAGCCGGTGACCGTTGAGGGTAAAACTCTGCCGCTGTCGGAAGCCCTGCAGTGGCATTTTGAGCTGACGGTTAACACCGCGACTATCGTTGAAAACTACGCCACCCTGACGCGCAGCGAATCGCTGCTGCCGCTGGTGGGCGACAAAGCTCAGTTGCAGCAGTATGCCGCCGCGACGCCGATCGTCGATATGGTCCGTTTCTCTCCGGCGCAGCTGGACGCTGAGGCGTTAATCGGTCTGCTGCGTCCGCTGACGCCGCGCCTGTATTCTATTGCTTCCTCACAGGCGGAAGTGGAGAGCGAGGTGCATGTCACCGTGGGCGTGGTGCGCTATGAAATTGAAGGCCGCGCCCGGGCTGGCGGCGCCTCCAGCTTCCTCGCCGACCGCGTGGAAGAGGATGGCGAAGTCCGTGTCTTTATCGAACACAACGACAACTTCCGTCTGCCAGCCAACCCGGAGACCCCGGTGATCATGATTGGCCCGGGCACCGGTATTGCGCCGTTCCGCGCCTTTATGCAGCAGCGCGCTGCGGACGGAGCGCAAGGCAAGAACTGGTTGTTCTTCGGCAACCCGCACTTCACCGAAGATTTCCTCTATCAGGTGGAGTGGCAGAGCTATGTGAAGGAAGGTCTGCTGACCCGTATCGATCTGGCCTGGTCCCGCGATCAACAACAAAAAATCTATGTGCAGGACAAACTGCGCGAGCAGGGGGCCGAGCTGTGGCGCTGGATCAATGACGGCGCCCACATTTATGTCTGCGGCGACGCCAATCGTATGGCGAAGGACGTGGAAAACACCTTACTGGAAGTGATTGCCGAATACGGCGCGATGGACGCCGAAGCGGCGGACGAATTTTTAAGTGAGCTGCGCGTTGAGCGCCGTTATCAGCGAGATGTCTACTAATGAGCGAAAAACATCCGGGGCCTTTAGTGGTCGAAGGTAAACTGAGCGATGCCGAGCGCATGAAGCTTGAGAGCAACTACCTGCGCGGCACCATTGCGGAAGATTTAAACGACGGTCTGACCGGCGGTTTTAAAGGCGATAACTTCCTGCTGATCCGTTTCCACGGCATGTACCAGCAGGACGATCGCGATATCCGCGCGGAGCGCGCCGCCCAGAAGCTGGAGCCGCGTCATGCGATGCTGCTCCGCTGCCGTCTGCCGGGCGGGGTGATCACCACCACCCAGTGGAAGGCGATCGATAAGTTTGCCGCTGAGAACACCATTTACGGCAGTATTCGCCTGACCAACCGGCAGACCTTTCAGTTCCACGGCATTCTGAAAAAGAACGTCAAGCCGGTGCATCAGATGCTGCACTCGGTGGGGCTGGACGCGCTGGCCACCGCCAACGATATGAACCGTAACGTGCTGTGCACCTCCAACCCCTACGAGTCGCAGCTGCACGCTGAGGCCTACGAGTGGGCGAAAAAGATCTCCGAGCATCTGCTGCCGCGTACCCGCGCTTATGCCGAGATCTGGCTGGATCAGAAAAAGGTCGCCACTACCGACGAAGAGCCGATCCTCGGCCAGACCTATCTGCCGCGTAAGTTTAAAACCACGGTGGTGATCCCGCCGCAGAACGATATCGATCTGCACGCCAACGACATGAACTTCGTGGCGATCGCCGAAAACGGCAAGCTGGTGGGCTTTAACCTGCTGGTGGGCGGCGGTCTCTCTATCGAACATGGTAACAAAAAAACCTACGCCCGCACGGCGAGCGAATTCGGTTATCTGCCGCTGGAGCATACTCTGGCGGTGGCGGAAGCGGTTGTGACCACCCAGCGCGACTGGGGCAACCGTACCGACCGTAAGAATGCGAAAACCAAGTACACCCTTGAGCGCGTCGGTGTCGAAACCTTCAAAGCGGAAGTGGAGCGCCGGGCAGGCATTAAGTTTGAGCCGATCCGCCCGTACGAATTTACCGGCCGCGGCGATCGCATCGGCTGGGTGAAGGGGATTGATGATAAGTGGCACCTGACGCTGTTTATTGAAAACGGCCGCATTCTCGATTATCCGGGTCGTCCGCTGAAGACTGGCCTGCTGGAGATTGCTAAGGTCCATCAAGGCGAATTCCGCATCACCGCTAACCAGAACCTGATTGTCGCCAGCGTACCGGAAGATCAGAAGGCGCGGATCGAGAAGCTCGCGCGGGATCATGGTCTGATGAATGCCGTCACCCCGCAGCGCGAAAACTCGATGGCCTGCGTCTCCTTCCCGACCTGTCCGCTGGCGATGGCGGAAGCCGAGCGTTTCCTGCCGTCGTTTATCGACAAGGTGGAAGGGGTGATGAGCAAGCACGGCGTGAGCGATGAGCATATCGTCACCCGCGTCACCGGCTGCCCGAACGGCTGCGGCCGCGCGATGCTGGCGGAAGTGGGACTGGTGGGCAAAGCGCCGGGCCGCTATAACCTGCACATCGGCGGTAACCGCAACGGCACCCGCATCCCGCGGATGTACCGGGAGAATATTACCGAGTCGGAAATTCTCGACTCGCTAGACGAACTGGTAGGGCGCTGGGCGAAAGAGCGCGAAGCGGGTGAAGGCTTCGGCGATTTTACGGTGCGTGCGGGCATCATTCGCCCGGTGCTCGACCCAGCCCGCGATTTCTGGGAATAACATCCTGGTGCCCGGTGGCGCGTAGCGATCCGGGCCAGCGAAACCCGTAGGCCGGACGAACGCAGTGTCGTCCGGCAAAACAGGCAAACGAGGTTCATATGTCCGTACTCGATCTAAACGCGCTTAATGCATTGCCGAAAGTGGAACGCATTCTGGCACTCGCGGAAACCAACGCCCAACTGGAAAAGCTTGACGCCGAAGGGCGTGTGGCGTGGGCGCTGGAAAATCTGCCGGGAAACTATGTGCTGTCGTCGAGCTTTGGCATTCAGGCGGCAGTCAGTTTGCATCTGGTGAATCAGATCCGCCCGGATATTCCGGTGATCCTCACCGATACCGGCTACCTGTTCCCGGAAACCTATCAGTTTATTGACGAGCTGACGGACAAGCTCAAGCTGAACCTGAAGGTCTACCGCGCGGCTGAAAGCGCAGCCTGGCAGGAGGCGCGCTACGGCAAGCTGTGGGAGCAGGGCGTTGAGGGCATTGAGAAATACAATGAGATCAACAAGGTTGAGCCGATGAACCGGGCGCTGAAAGAGCTCAACGCGCAGACGTGGTTTGCCGGTCTGCGCCGCGAGCAGTCGGGCAGCCGGGCTACGCTTCCGGTGCTGGCGGTCCAGCGCGGGGTGTTCAAGGTGCTACCGATTATCGACTGGGATAACCGCACGGTGTATCAGTACCTGCAGAAGCACGGGCTGAAGTACCATCCGCTGTGGGATCAGGGCTATCTCTCGGTAGGCGATACCCACACCACCCGCAAATGGGAGCCGGGCATGGCAGAAGAAGAGACCCGGTTCTTCGGGCTTAAACGCGAGTGCGGATTGCACGAGGGTTAAGCTGTTAGCTCTTCCTCTGAGTGATAATTCAAAAAGAACACGCGGGCGATACCGCGCGTTCTTTTGTGCGTATTAGCTTTTCTTCTCCACCTTCGCCAGCTCTTTCACCAGCGGCAGCATGACTTTCACTACCTCGCGTCCGCGGTGTTCGATGCGCCCGGGCAGCGCGTGGTCGATATACTGCTGATTATCCAGCTGGACGTCATGCCAACTGGTTCCCTGCGGGAAACTGGCCGATTTGCTCCGCTGCTGATAGCCATCTTTTTTGCCGAGTGACCAGTTAGTCGCCTCGACCGACAGCACCGGGATCCCGGCGTTGTCGAAGACGCTGGCGTCATTGCAGCAGCTGGTGCCTTTCGGATAAGCCGGATTGAGTCCCGGGTTGGTGTAGGCGGCGATGCCCTTGCTGCGAGCGATAGCCAGCGCGCGGTCGCGGGTCAGCTTGCGCACCGAGGCCGGCGTGCTGCGGCCGCTGTTGAAGTAAAGCTTATCGCCCACCACCAGATTATCGAGATTGATCACCAGCAGGGTATTTTTCTTTTCCGCTTCGCTCATCCGCTGCAGCAGGTTTTGCGCGCCGAGACGGCCTTCCTCTTCACCGCTGGTGGCGATAAAGCGGATGCCATAGCGGGTAGGGACGTTCTTTAAATGCTCCGCCAGCTCCAGCAATACGCCAAGTCCCATCGCGTTGTCGTCGATGCCCTGCAGCGTCAGGCCGCCGAGGTTGTTCTCCACGTCTTTATCGCTCTGCGGCGCATAGGTGTCGAGGTGTGCCATGATAATAATCTGCTGGCGCACTTTACCTTCATGGGCGGCGATCACCGTACTGCCGGTGGCGTTATGCCAGTTCTTGCGCTGATTGCTGTCGGTATAGATATAGCGGGTATTGAAGCTTCGCACGTCGCTCTGATACCCCATCAGGGCGAACTGCTGGCGCAGATAGTCAGCTGAGAGCATTTCCGGCGGCGTTCCGGTCATTCGTCCCGGGAAGACGGTGGCGATATGGCGGGCCTGGCTACTGGCGGTGTCGCCCAGCGCGCTGAATGCGGGGGCGGCGGCAAAAACAAAACCGGTGCCGAGCGCCAGCGGAAGCAGACGGCGGCACAACGCGGAAAACATAAGGGGTCCTTACACGAACAAGACAATTTGACGGCTACAGTATGAAACTGTGACCGCGGTTAAACAATTTCAATTGCTCTTAAATAGCGGAAAAATAGCGCGTTAAGCACTTTTTGATATTTGTATTTCCGCTGCGTTATTCCTTTGTGTCACAACTCATTCCATTTCGTAATTTCATTTGCTCTAAGGCGCACCCTATAGTCGCAGTATCGCTGAATGTAAGAGAGTTGTTGCACCGTGGATTACTTGCCCCTTTTTGCCGAACTGAAACAAAGGCCCGTGCTGGTGATCGGCGGCGGCGAGATTGCTGAACGTAAGATCAAGTTCCTGCTGCGCGCCCAGGCGCAGGTGCAGGTGGTCGCTGAAACGCTGTCACCGGCGCTGGCCGATCTGGCTGCGCGCCAGGCACTCAGCTGGCGGGCGACGGAATTCAGCGACTCGCTGGTGGATGATGTCTTTCTGGTGATTGCGGCCACCGAGGATGAGGTGCTTAACCAGCGGGTATTTGCGGCAGCTAACGCGCGCTACCGGTTGGTCAACGTGGTGGATAACCAGGCGCTGTGCTCGTTTGTTTTCCCTTCTATCGTCGACCGTTCGCCGCTGCTGGTGGCGATCTCCTCCAGCGGTAAAGCGCCGGTACTGTCGCGCATTCTGCGTGAAAAAATCGAAGCGCTGCTGCCGACGAATCTCGGTCGGCTGGCGGAATCAGCAAGCTACTGGCGCAACCATCTGAAAACCCGCCTGACGACTACCGAAGCGCGTCGCCGCTTCTGGGAGCGCGTCTTTACCGGCCGCTTCGCCAGCCTGATGGTGGCGGGCAACTCTGCGGAGGCGGAAAAAGCGCTGCAGGATGAGCTCGACAAACCCGAACGCGAGACGGGAGAAATTATTCTGGTCGGCGCCGGGCCGGGCGATGCCGGGCTGCTGACCCTTCGCGGTCTGCAGGCGATCCAGCAGGCGGACGTGGTTTTCCACGATCATCTGGTGACTCAGCCGGTTCTCGAGCTGGTGCGCCGCGATGCCGAGCTGATCTGCGTTGGCAAACGCGCCGGCGAGCATTCGGTGCCGCAGCATGAAACCAATCAGCTGCTGGTGGAGGCGGCGAAGGCGGGGAAAACCGTCGTGCGCCTGAAGGGCGGCGATCCGTTTATTTTTGGCCGCGGCGCAGAAGAGCTGCAGGCTGCCGCCGAGGCGGGGATCCCGTTCCAGGTGGTGCCGGGCGTCACCGCCGCCGCCGGAGCGACAGCCTACGCCGGTATTCCGCTGACCCATCGCGATTATGCGCAAAGCGCCGTCTTTGTCACCGGCCACTATAAGCCGGACAGCGCCCCCTTCGACTGGTCGCTGCTGGCGAAGAGCCAACAGACGCTGGCGATCTACATGGGCACCATGAAGGCAGCGGAAATCAGCGCGCAGCTGATCGCCCACGGTCGCGACAGCGACACGCCGGTGGCGGTAATTTCCCGTGGCACCCGTGACGATCAGCAGACGATAACCGGCACATTGCAACAACTCGAACACCTGGCGAAAGACGCCCCGATGCCCGCCCTGCTGGTGGTAGGCGAAGTGGTGCAGCTGCATCAGCAGCTCGCCTGGTTTCAACATACATCATCCGCCGAGGGGTTTAACGCTTCGGTGGTCAATCTGGCTTAAGGAACGGTTATGGACCAAAAACGACTCACTCACCTGCGGCAACTGGAGGCGGAAAGCATCCATATTATTCGTGAGGTGGCCGCCGAATTTTCTAACCCGGTAATGATGTACTCCATCGGGAAAGATTCCAGCGTAATGCTGCATCTGGCGCGCAAAGCGTTTTATCCGGGAACCCTGCCGTTCCCGCTGCTGCACGTCGATACCGGCTGGAAATTCCGTGAGATGTATGAGTTCCGCGACCGGACCGCTAAAGCCTACGGCTGTGAACTGCTGGTGCATAAAAACCCGGAAGGGGTGGCGATGGGCATCAACCCGTTTGTCCACGGCAGCGCCAAGCATACCGATATCATGAAAACCGAAGGGCTGAAGCAGGCGCTGAACAAATACGGCTTTGACGCCGCGTTCGGCGGCGCGCGTCGCGACGAAGAGAAATCCCGCGCGAAAGAGCGCATCTACTCCTTCCGCGACCGCTTCCACCGCTGGGACCCGAAAAATCAGCGTCCGGAGCTGTGGCACAACTACAACGGCCAGATTAACAAAGGCGAAAGCATCCGCGTCTTCCCGCTCTCCAACTGGACCGAGCTGGATATCTGGCAGTACATCTATCTGGAAAATATTGAAATCGTGCCGCTGTATCTGGCCGCTGAGCGTCCGGTGCTGGAGCGCGACGGTATGCTGATGATGATCGATGACGACCGTATCGATCTGCAGCCGGGCGAGGTGATTGAAAAACGGATGGTGCGTTTCCGTACCCTCGGCTGCTGGCCGCTGACCGGCGCGGTGGAGTCTGAAGCGCAGACGCTACCCGAAATTATTGAAGAGATGCTGGTATCGACCACCAGCGAACGTCAGGGGCGCGTCATTGACCGCGACCAGGCCGGCTCGATGGAGCTGAAGAAACGTCAGGGGTATTTCTAAGGAGCCGCCATGAACACGACCATTGCCCAACAAATTGCCAACGAAGGCGGCGTAGAAGCTTACCTGCACGCGCAACAGCACAAGAGCCTGCTGCGTTTTTTGACCTGCGGCAGCGTCGATGACGGCAAAAGCACCTTAATTGGCCGCCTGCTGCACGATACGCGCCAGATCTATGAAGACCAGCTCTCTTCGCTGCACAACGACAGCAAGCGTCACGGCACCCAGGGCGAAAAGCTGGACCTGGCGCTGCTGGTGGACGGCCTGCAGGCCGAGCGCGAGCAGGGCATCACCATCGACGTGGCCTATCGCTACTTCTCAACCGAAAAACGCAAATTTATCATCGCCGACACCCCGGGGCACGAGCAGTACACGCGCAATATGGCCACCGGCGCGTCCACCTGCGACCTGGCGATCCTGCTGATCGATGCGCGCAAGGGCGTGCTCGACCAGACCCGCCGTCACAGCTTCATCTCGACGCTGCTGGGCATTAAACACCTGGTAGTGGCGGTCAACAAAATGGATCTCGTCGAGTTTAGCGAAGCGCGCTTCAACGAGATCCGGGAAGATTATCTGACCTTTGCCGAGCAGCTGCCGGGCAACCTTGATATCCGCTTTGTGCCGTTGTCGGCGCTGGAAGGCGATAATGTCGCCAGCCAGAGCGCGAATATGCCGTGGTACAGTGGCCCGACGCTGCTGGAAGTCCTCGAAACCGTGGAGATCCAGCGGGTGGTCGAGAGCCAGCCGCTGCGCTTCCCGGTGCAGTATGTTAACCGTCCGAACCTTGATTTCCGCGGCTTCTCCGGCACGGTCGCCTCCGGTACCGTGCAGGTTGGCCAGCGTCTGAAGGTGCTGCCGTCGGGCGTCGAATCGAGCGTGGCGCGTATCGTCACCTTCGACGGCGACCTGCAGGAAGCCGCCGCCGGCGAAGCCATTACCCTTGTGCTGAAAGATGAAATCGACATCAGTCGCGGCGACCTGCTGGTTGACGCGCAAGCCTCGCTGCCGGCGGTACAAAGCGCTAGCATCGACGTGGTGTGGATGGCCGAGCAGCCGCTGACCCCGGGCCAGAGCTACGACATCAAAATCGCCGGCAAGAAGACCCGCGCTCGCGTCGACGCTATCCGCTACCAGGTCGATATTAACAACCTGACCCAGCGTGAAGTCGAGTCTCTGCCGCTGAACGGCATCGGCCTGGTGGAGCTGACCTTTGACGAACCTTTAGTGCTGGATCCGTATCAGCAAAACCCGGTGACCGGCGGGCTTATCTTTATCGATCGCCTGACCAACGTCACCGTCGGCGCCGGGATGGTCAACGAGCCGCACCTGCAGGCATCGACTTCGGCATCACAGTACAGCGCCTTCGAGCTGGAGCTGAACCAGCTGATCCGTAAACATTTCCCGCACTGGGACGCCCGCGACCTGCTGGGAGGCCAATAATGGCCCAGCATGACGAAAACGTCGTCTGGCATGCCCACCCTGTGACCCAACAGCAGCGGGAACAGCATCACGGCCATCGCGGCGTGGTGCTGTGGTTTACCGGCCTTTCGGGGTCGGGTAAATCCACCGTCGCCGGGGCGCTGGAGGAGGCCCTGCATGAGCGCGGCGTCAGCACCTATCTGCTGGACGGCGATAACGTGCGCCATGGCCTGTGCAGCGACCTGGGATTCAGCGATGAGGATCGCAAAGAGAACATTCGCCGCGTCGGCGAAGTGGCCAGGCTGATGGTCGATGCCGGGCTGGTGGTATTGACGGCATTTATATCTCCGCACCGTGCGGAACGGCAGATGGTGCGCGAGCGCCTCGGGGAAGGACGCTTTATCGAAGTGTTCGTCGATACCCCGCTGGCCATCTGCGAGGAGCGGGATCCGAAAGGATTGTATAAGAAAGCGCGGGCAGGGGAATTACGCAATTTCACCGGCATAGACTCGGTCTATGAGGCGCCAGAAAAGGCGGAAATTCATCTGGATGGTGAACAATTGGTAACAAATTTGGTGCACCAACTATTAGACCTGCTGCAACAGAGCGATATTATCAGATCCTGAAACGGCAGCGGCATCGAGGGGTGCCGGTTGCCCGGTCTACAGGATTCGATATGCGCAATACCCAGAACCTCAGTATTATTCGTTCAGAACCGCCTCCGGCGATCGGCGACGAGACCACCTGGTCTTTGTCGGGCGCTGCCGTGGGCTTTATTTCGTGGCTGCTGGCGCTGGGTATTCCCTTCCTTCTCTATGGCAGTAATACACTCTTCTTTCTCCTCTACACCTGGCCATTCTTCCTTGCGTTGATGCCGGTGGCGGTGGTGGTCGGTATTGCGCTGCACTCTCTGCTCAATGGCAAACTGCTCTATAGCGTCAGCGCGACCATCCTGACCGTTGGGCTGATGTTTGCGCTACTCTTCCTCTGGCTGTTGGGATAACCCGTTGCTGGTATGAATCAAGCATGGGTATCGACAGCAAAAATATGGTACAGTCCCCGCGTTACGCGGCATCGTCCGCGCGCCCCGGTAGCGTACCCGGGCGAGTTTTGGGATGATGATGCCGTTTTTCAGGGGGCAGGATGGGTAAACTAACGCTGCTATTATTAGCTTTGCTGGTCTGGCTACAGTATTCGCTGTGGTTCGGTAAAAACGGCCTGCACGACTACACGCGGGTTAACGACGACGTCACCGCCCAGCAGGCGACTAACGCCAAATTAAAAGCACGCAACGATCAGCTGTTTGCCGAAATTGACGACCTCAACGGCGGGCAGGAAGCGATTGAGGAGCGTGCGCGCAATGAACTCAGCATGACCCGCCCGGGCGAAACCTTCTATCGTCTGGTACCGGATGCGTCTAAACGCAATCAGGCATCGGGGCAACAGCAGAACAATCGATAACCAGGCCCAGGATTACAACATGGCAGCCACTTTTCCGGGCGTTTGCGCCGTGGTGCCGGCAGCCGGTTTCGGCCGCCGCATGCAAACGGAATGCCCGAAACAATATCTCTCAATCGGTAACAAAACGATTCTCGAACACGCGGTCGCCGCGCTGCTGGCGGATGCGCGCGTCCAGCGGGTGGTGATTGCCGTCAGCCCCGGCGATCGCCGCTTCAGCCAGCTGCCGCTGGCGCAGCATCCGCAAATTACCGTGGTGGATGGCGGCGCTGAGCGTGCCGATTCGGTGCTCGCCGGCCTGCAGGCGTTGCCGGAGGCGCAGTGGGTGCTGGTGCATGACGCCGCGCGCCCCTGCCTGCATCAGGACGACCTCAGCCGCCTGCTGTCGCTCTGCGAAACCAGCCGCGTCGGCGGGATCCTTGCGGCGCCAGTGCGCGACACCATGAAGCGCGCCGAGCCGGGCAAAACCGCTATCGCCCATACCGTCGACCGCAATGACCTGTGGCATGCGCTCACCCCGCAACTTTTCCCTCGCGAGCTGCTGGTGGATTGCCTCACTCGCGCGCTAAACGAGGGTGCCACTATCACCGATGAAGCCTCGGCGCTGGAGTACTGCGGCTTCCATCCGCAGCTGGTCGCCGGACGCGCGGATAATATTAAAGTGACGCGCCCGGAAGACCTGGCGCTGGCTGAATTTTACCTCACCCGTTCCCGACACCAGGAGAAAGCTTAATGCGAATTGGACATGGTTTTGACGTACACGCTTTTGGCGGTGAAGGCCCAATCATCATTGGCGGGGTACGCATTCCTTATGAAAAAGGGCTGCTGGCCCACTCCGACGGCGACGTCGCGCTGCATGCGCTGACCGACGCGCTGCTTGGCGCCGCGGCGCTGGGCGATATCGGCAAGCTGTTCCCCGATACCGATCCGGCGTTTAAAGGCGCCGATAGCCGCGAACTGCTGCGCGAAGCATGGCGCCGCATTCAGGCCAGGGGCTATACGCTCGGCAACGTCGACGTCACGATTATTGCCCAGGCGCCGAAAATGCTGCCGCATATTCCGCAGATGCGCGTCTTTATCGCTGAGGATCTCGGCTGCCATATGGACGACGTCAACGTGAAAGCGACCACCACCGAGAAGCTCGGCTTCACCGGCCGCGGGGAAGGGATCGCCTGCGAAGCGGTTGCGCTGCTGCGTAAGGCCGACAAATGATCGCCTTTGACCAACTGACCTGGCTGCACGGCAAGCCGCAGAGCAGTGGGCTGCTGAAAGCCAATCCGGAAGATTTTCTGGTGGTGGAAGATCTGGGCTTTGCCCCGGACGGCGAAGGCGAACACGTGCTGGTGCGGATCCTGAAAAACGGCTGCAATACGCGCTTTGTCGCCGACGCGCTGGCAAAATTCCTTAAGATCCACGCCCGTGAAGTGAGCTTCGCCGGGCAAAAAGATAAGCACGCGGTCACCGAGCAGTGGCTGTGCGCCCGGGTGCCCGGCAAAGAGATGCCGGACCTGAGCAAATTTCAGCTCGAGGGCTGCCAGGTACTGGAATATGCTCGCCATAAGCGTAAGCTGCGTTTAGGCGCGCTGAAAGGCAACCAGTTTACCGTGATCCTGCGCGAGATTAGCGATCGCCAGGACGTGGAGACGCGTCTGCAGGCCATCGCTGAACGGGGAGTGCCGAACTATTTCGGCGCGCAGCGCTTCGGCATTGGCGGCAGTAACCTGCAGGGTGCCCTGCGCTGGGCGGAGAGCGGCGCGCCAGTGCGCGATCGCAATAAGCGCAGTTTTTGGTTGTCGGCAGCCCGCAGCGCGTTGTTTAATCAGCAAGTGAGTATTAGATTAAAAAAAACGGAATTTAATCAGGTCGTTGATGGCGATGCGCTACAATTAGCGGGGCGCGGGAGCTGGTTTGTCGTCACACCGGAAGAACTCGAGGTTTCGCAGGCGCGGGTGCATAACCGCGAACTGATGATTACGGCCACGCTGCCGGGCAGCGGCGACTGGGGAAGCCAGCGCGACGCCCTGGCTTTCGAGCAGGCCGCGATCGCCGAGGAAACCGCGTTACAGGCGCTGCTGGTGCGGGAGAAAGTCGAGGCGGCGCGCCGGGCGATGCTTCTCTATCCACAGCGGCTCAGCTGGAACTGGTGGGATGACGTAACCGTTGAACTGCGTTTCTGGCTGCCGGCGGGCAGCTTCGCCACCAGCGTGGTCAGGGAGCTTATCAATACAACGGGTGACTATGCGAATATTGCTGAGTAACGATGACGGGATCCATGCGCCGGGGATACAGACCCTGGCGAAGGCCTTAAGGGAGTTTGCCGAGGTCCAGGTGGTTGCACCCGATCGTAACCGCAGCGGGGCCTCAAATTCGCTGACGCTGGAATCGTCCCTGCGTACGTTTACCTTTGAAAATGGCGACATCGCCGTCCAGATGGGCACCCCGACCGACTGTGTCTATCTCGGCGTGAACGCGCTGATGCGCCCGCGTCCGGACATCGTAGTTTCCGGCATTAATGCCGGCCCCAACCTGGGCGACGACGTCATCTATTCCGGCACCGTGGCCGCGGCGATGGAAGGCCGTCATCTGGGGTTCCCCGCGCTGGCCGTGTCGCTGAACGGCTATCAGCATTACGATACCGCCGCGGCGGTAACCTGCACCATTCTGCGCGCCTTAAGCCGCGAGCCGCTGCGTACCGGGCGGATCCTTAACATCAACGTGCCGGATCTCCCGCTTGATCAAATCAAGGGCATTCGCGTGACCCGCTGCGGCAACCGCCATCCGGCCGACCAGGTGATCCCGCAACAAGATCCTCGCGGCAACACCCTGTACTGGATTGGTCCGCCGGGCGATAAGCGCGATGCCGGGCCGGGCACCGATTTTGCGGCAGTGGATGAAGGCTATGTTTCCGTGACGCCATTGCACGTCGATTTAACCGCCCATCAGGCGCATGAGGTGGTCACCGATTGGCTGGAACGTGTCGGGGTTGACAGGCAATGGTAAGTAAACGTGTTGAAAGTTTGTTGAATCAACTGCGCACGCAGGGCATCGTCGATGAACGTGTCCTCGAGGCGATCGCGCTGGTCCCGCGCGAAAAGTTTGTTGATGAAGCCTTTGAACATAAAGCGTGGGAAAACACCGCGCTGCCGATTGGCCAGGGGCAGACCATCTCCCAGCCGTATATGGTGGCGCGGATGACCGAGCTGCTGACGCTGACGCCGGAGTCGCGGGTGCTGGAGATCGGCACCGGTTCCGGCTACCAGACGGCCATCCTGGCGCATCTGGTGCATCACGTATGCTCGGTAGAGCGAATTAAGAGTTTACAGTGGCAGGCGCGTCGTCGCCTGAAACAACTTGATTTACATAATGTTTCAACCCGTCATGGCGATGGGTGGCAAGGTTGGCAGGCGCGGGCGCCGTTTGATGCCATTATTGTGACGGCGGCGCCGCCGGAAATACCGACCGCGCTGCTGGCGCAGCTGGATGATGACGGCGTGCTGGTGCTGCCGGTCGGCGAAGAGCATCAGTTTCTCAAACGGATCCGTCGTCGGGGCAACGAATTTATCATTGATACCGTCGAGGCCGTTCGCTTTGTTCCCCTGGTGAAGGGGGAGCTGGCCTGAGACCCGGATTATTCCAGGTTTTTTTTGCCTGACTTTAGGCGTAGGGTGGACACATTTTTCAGTGTCCTGGCCGGGCGCCGCCCGGTAAGCAAGATATTGGCAGTTAACATATTCCTGGGGGATAAATGAGCGCGGGAAGCACCAAATTTACCGTCAGCCGTATTGCGGCTCTTTCACTGGTTTCACTCTGGCTGGCCGGGTGTACCAACACCAATAATCCGCCTGCGCCGGTTAGCTCTGCCGGCGGCGCCGCCTCTTCCAGCACCAACTCCGGCATGCTGATTACGCCGCCACCCTCCGGCGTCAAGTCCGCTCCTCAGGCGCAGCCGATTCAGCCGATGCAGACCCAGAGCATTCAGCCGCAGCCGGCGCCGGTGGCGCAGGAGCCGGTACAGACGGTAAATGGCAGGATCGTTTACAACCGCAAATATGGCGATATTCCGAAAGGTAGCTATACCGGCGGCAGTACCTATACGGTAAAACGCGGCGACACGCTATTCTATATCGCCTGGGTCACCGGCAACGATTTCCGCGACCTGGCGCAACGCAACAATATCCCGGCCCCGTACGCGCTGAACGTGGGGCAGGTACTGCAGGTCGGTAACGCCTCAGGCCAGCCGATCACCGGCGAAAACGCCGTTTCTCAGGCCAGCGCAAGAGCGAGCGGCGGTGCGACGACCAGCACAACTTCTGCACAAAAATCGACCGCGGTGGTTGCTTCACAACCGACTATTACGTATTCTGAATCTTCAGGTGAACAGAGTGCTACCAAGATGTTGCCTAATAATAAACCAGCGACTACAACCACAACGGTTGTCGCGCCGGTGACGGCACCAACAACGGTGAGCACAACCCAGCCGACTGCAAGCAGTACGTCAACCAGTTCGCCGATCTCAGCATGGCGCTGGCCGACTGATGGCAAGGTTATCGAGAACTTTAGCGGCGCGGAAGGCGGCAATAAAGGTATCGATATTGCAGGCAGTAAGGGACAGGCTATTGTCGCGACCGCCGATGGGCGCGTCGTCTATGCCGGTAACGCACTGCGCGGCTACGGTAATCTTATTATCATCAAACACAACGATGATTACCTGAGTGCCTACGCTCATAACGATACCATGCTGGTTCGGGAGCAACAGGAAGTCAAAGCGGGGCAGAAAATCGCTACCATGGGTAGCACCGGAACCAGCTCAACAAGATTACATTTTGAAATTCGTTACAAGGGGAAATCCGTCAACCCGCTGCAGTACTTACCGCAGCGATAATTTGGCAAAGTACGGATAAGCGAAGCATCAGCTAACAGGCGCCAGGGCGGTGTCTACGTTCCTCTCGCAGAGAGGGCAGGGGAAATCGTCCAGGCGTCGTTTGTTGATGTGCCGTGGAAGGTGCTTTGCTCAGGGATCACGGGTAGGAGCCACCTTTATGAGTCAGAATACGCTGAAAGTTCATGATTTAAATGAAGACGCGGAATTTGATGAGAACGGAATTGAGGTTTTCGACGAGAAAGCCTTAGTAGAAGAGGAACCCAGTGATAGCGATCTGGCTGAGGAAGAGCTGCTGTCGCAAGGCGCAACCCAGCGCGTACTTGACGCCACTCAGCTTTATCTTGGAGAGATTGGTTATTCCCCACTGCTGACCGCGGAAGAGGAAGTCTATTTCGCGCGTCGCGCACTGCGTGGTGATGTCGCTTCACGCCGTCGCATGATTGAAAGTAACTTGCGTCTGGTGGTGAAGATTGCCCGTCGTTACAGCAATCGTGGTCTGGCGCTGCTGGATCTGATTGAAGAAGGTAACCTCGGCCTGATCCGCGCCGTTGAGAAGTTTGACCCGGAACGTGGGTTCCGTTTTTCGACCTACGCGACCTGGTGGATCCGCCAGACTATTGAACGGGCGATCATGAACCAAACCCGTACGATCCGTTTGCCGATCCATATTGTTAAAGAGCTGAACGTCTATCTGCGTACCGCGCGCGAGTTGTCCCATAAGCTGGACCACGAGCCTAGCGCGGAAGAGATCGCCGAACAGCTGGACAAACCGGTCGATGACGTCAGCCGTATGCTGCGTCTGAACGAGCGCATCACCTCCGTGGATACTCCGCTGGGTGGCGATTCAGAAAAAGCGCTGCTGGATATTCTGGCCGATGAGAAAGAGAACGGCCCGGAAGACACCACGCAGGACGATGATATGAAGCAAAGTATCGTCAAATGGCTGTTTGAACTGAACGCCAAGCAGCGTGAAGTTCTGGCACGTCGTTTTGGTCTGCTGGGTTATGAAGCTGCCACGCTGGAGGATGTGGGCCGTGAAATTGGCCTGACCCGCGAACGCGTGCGGCAGATCCAGGTGGAAGGTCTGCGTCGCCTGCGGGAAATTCTGCAGGGACAGGGGCTGAATATCGAAGCGCTCTTCCGCGAATAAGACGTTTTCTGTCAAAAAGGCCCCCTCGAAAGTCGGGGCCTTTTTCTTTGGGCTAGCCGAGGCGGGTTTCCTGCAGATGGCGCCAGACGATTTTCCCTTCCGCTTGCTGAAAAATCGCCGTCGACCAGCGAACGTTCTGGCTGCTATCCGCCAGCGTTTGGCTTTCACGATATAGCACTGCGGCGCCGTCGTGCCACTCGCTGATGATTTCCATCTGATCCACTACGATATCTAACCCCGGACGGCTGCCGCCGGCGTGGTGGAAAAAATGGCTCACCGTTGGGTAGTCCATCTTCTCACCGCTCAAGGGGATCATGGTAAAATCGGCGGCAAAACGCTTCATCAGCGCCTCAGCGCTTCCTTCGCCATGGCTTAACCAGCGTTCGATAAGGACATGGGCATCGAGGACTTCCTGCAGATAAGGATTCATGACTTCTCCAGAGTGGTGTGCAGGCGATGGATAATCGCCCGATTATTCAGCCGCAGGCAAAACAGCAGCGGCAACAGGGTAATGACGGCGGCGCTGATAAATACCCCCTGCCAGGCGTAGGCCGGCGGGAATACCCTCAGCAGCAGGGCGAGCAGGGCGCTGCCGGCAAAGAAGCTGAGCTGGCGGTTAAGATTCCATAGCGCGCTGGCGTCAGGCATCTCTTCGGCAGGCGTATGCAGGAAAGCGCTGCTTTGCGCGGTGCTGCTGCATAAGCTGCCTCCGCCGCCCATCAGCGTAAAGGCCAGAATCAACAGCGCCAGCGGGCTGTCCGCATCGATCTTCAGCAGCAGCATGATCCCCATCGCCTGAAGCAGGCAGCCGATGACGACCAGCGGCCGGGGCCCGAAGCGGTTGAAATATCTGCCGGTAAAGGTGATGGCGGCAAACGAGGCCAGCGACCAGGGCACCATCAGGGCACCGATTGCCCCCGGCGCCATCCCGGTGACGCGTTGCAGGTAGTACATCCCCACCACGTTGACGCCAATAAACATCCCCGGCACGCAGAGGTAGATCAGCATCGCGAAGCGCAGCAGGGGATCGGCCAGCAGCGACAGTGGAAGAAAGCGAGTCGGGCGAACCGGACCGGGGGTGTCGTTCAGCCATCGCACCGCCAGCACAAAGGTTAGCAGAGCCACAGGCAGGCTGGCGAAAAAGACCCAGCGCCAGCTGAACGCCTCGACTAACAGGCCGCCGATCGCCGGCGAGCAGGCGGGGGCCAGCAGGCCGACCAGCATCACCGCCGCCGACAGCTTCGCCCGCTCATGCGGCTGAAACAGCGGCCACGTCAGCGCCTGGCCGAGGGGGATTAACAGCCCGCCGCCCATCCCCTGCAGCGTCCGCCATAAAATCAGTTCGCTCAGGCTGTTGGCAAGCCCTGCCGCCAGCGCGCCGAGGCTGAACAGCCCCAGCGAGAGTAAAAACAGCCGTTTCGCCCCCCAGCGCTCGCTGAGCCAGGCGCTGAACGGCACAACGACCGTCAGACCGAGAATATAGGCATTACTGACCCACGCCAGCTGCGAGACGGAAACCGCCAGCGCGCGGCTGATTGCCGGAAAGGCGATGCTGGCGATAAACATATTGATCAAATCGAGAAAAAAACCGAACAGAAAAACGGTGGCAACGCGGTGGCGGTAGGTCATGGTTCACTCCCTCAGACAGGCGGCTACTGTAAACCTGCCGCAGCGAGGGATAAACGGGACTAATTGGGATATACTGTCTGAATATTTTTGACAATCATCCGGACGACGATGCTTAATCTTCAGCGCGTGACCATGTTTATCGCCGTGGTAGATGCCGGCAGTTTCACCCTGGCCGCAGCGGCGCTGGGGCAGACCAAGGCGGTGGTCAGCTTTAACGTACGGCAGCTGGAAAATGAGCTGGGGGTGACGCTGCTGCTGCGTTCGACGCGGCGTTTGCGGCTCACTGACGCCGGGGTGCTGTTCTATCAGCGCGGGGTAGCGCTCCTGAACGCGGCGGAAAATCTCCAGGATGAGGTGCGGGCCAGCCATAGCGGCTTAAGCGGGGAGCTACGGATCACCACCACGCCGGAGTATGGCGCGCAGGTTATCATTCCAGCGCTGGCCGCGTTCGCCCGTCGTCATCCGGCGCTGCGGGTGCGCCACGTCTCCTCCTCCCATCATGCCGACCTCATTTCAGAACGATTTGACGTGGCGATACGCCTCGGTACGCTGGCCGATTCCCGCTATCGGGCGACGCGGATAGCCAGTTTCGCGATCCTGCCCGTCGCCTCTCCGGCCTGGCTGGCAAGCCATCCGGTGCAGACGCTGTCCGATCTGGCGCAAGCTGAGTGGATTATTCACGAGCGCCTGCAGACGCCGCTGCGCTGGCAGCTGCGCACGGATCACCAGACAGAGGTGGATTTCGCGATAGCCAGCGCGCCGCGGTTTTCTGCTGATAGCGCTACGGCGCTGATGAGCTTTGCTCTGGCGGGATGCGGCGTCGCCTTGCTGCCCGCATGGCTGGTAGCCAAAAAGGTGGCGCAGCGGGAGCTGGTGCCGCTCCTGCCGGAATACCATTTCCCACAGCAGGGCGTGTATGCCCTTTATCCCGACTCGCAGCATTTGCCGACCCGGGTGCGGGCATTTATTGACTTCCTGCGCGAGAAGGTCGGTTAAGCGCCCGTTCAGGGCGCCATCATTTTGTGCACCAGCCGGGAGAACTGCTCGCGCTCGTCATCGCTCAGGCGGCCGAGAAACTCGTCATCGACCTCATTGCCCTGCGGAATGGAACGGTTAAGCAACGCCTCGCCTTCGTCGGTCAGATAGACAAAACGGCGGCGTTTATCGGCCGGATCGTGCTCACGGCGCACCAGGCCGCGCGCTTCCATTCGGCTGAGCATCTCCGCCAGCGTAGCCTTGGTGCTGACCGCCGCTTCAATCAGCGCCACCTGTTCGATCCCGGGGTGCTCCGCTACCGAGCGCATCACCGCATACTGAGGTTTAGTCAGGTCCGGCAACGCCTGCTGCCAGCGGGCGGTATGCTGTTGAAAAAGCTGGCGCAGCAGGTGGAATGCTTCGTTTCGTAACTCCATGAATACTCCGTAACAAAACTGTCACCTCTATGATAGCCGTTCGTACGCCTTTTTATACCCTTTCTGCGTTTTGATTAAAAATGCGCACGTATACGAACGATCTTGCCAATAAGGGCTGGAGGGGGTAGTTTAAATATAAAGTTCGTACACGAACAAAAGTAATGAGGTCTGGAATGAAACTGATTATTGGGATTACGGGGGCCACCGGGGCACCGCTTGGGGTGGCATTGCTGCAGGCGCTGCGCGATATGCCGGAGGTGGAAACCCATCTGGTGATGTCGAAATGGGCCAAAACCACCATCGAGCTGGAAACGCCCTGGACGGCGCGCGAAGTGGCCGCGCTGGCGGACTTTTCCCACAGCCCGGCAGACCAGGCCGCCACCATCTCATCCGGTTCATTTCGTACCGACGGCATGATCGTTATTCCCTGCAGTATGAAAACGCTTGCAGGCATTCGCGCGGGTTATGCCGAAGGACTGGTGGGCCGCGCGGCGGACGTGGTGCTCAAAGAGGGGCGCAAGCTGGTGTTGGTCCCGCGGGAAATGCCGCTCAGCACGATCCATCTGGAGAACATGCTGGCGCTGTCCCGCATGGGCGTGGCGATGGTCCCGCCGATGCCAGCTTACTACAACCACCCGGAGACGGTTGACGATATCACCAATCATATCGTCACCCGGGTGCTGGATCAGTTTGGCCTCGACTATCACAAAGCGCGCCGCTGGAACGGCTTACGCACGGCAGAACAATTTGCACAGGAGATCGAATAATGGCTTTTGATGATTTGCGCAGCTTTTTGCAGGCGCTGGATGACCAGGGACAACTGCTGAAAATCAGTGAAGAGGTGAACGCTGAGCCCGATCTGGCGGCGGCCGCCAATGCGACCGGACGCATCGGCGACGGTGCCCCGGCGCTGTGGTTCGATAATATTCGCGGCTTTAACGACGCTCGCGTGACGATGAACACCATCGGCTCGTGGCAGAACCATGCCATCTCGCTGGGCCTGCCGCCTAACACGCCGGTGAAAAAGCAGATTGATGAGTTCATTCGCCGCTGGGATAACTTCCCGGTGACGCCAGAGCGCCGCGCCAACCCGGCGTGGGCAGAAAATACTGTTGATGGCGATGATATCAACCTGTTCGATATTCTGCCGCTGTTCCGCCTCAACGATGGTGACGGCGGTTTCTACCTCGATAAAGCCTGTGTCGTTTCGCGCGATCCGCTGGATAAAGATAACTTCGGTAAGCAAAACGTCGGTATCTACCGCATGGAAGTGAAAGGCAAGCGCAAGCTCGGCCTGCAGCCGGTACCGATGCACGATATCGCGCTGCATCTGCACAAAGCGGAAGAGCGTGGGGAAGATCTGCCAATCGCCATTACCCTCGGTAATGACCCGATTATTACCCTGATGGGCGCCACGCCGCTGAAATACGATCAGTCTGAATATGAGATGGCTGGCGCGCTGCGCGAGAGCCCGTATCCCATCGCTACCGCGCCGCTGACCGGCTTTGACGTGCCCTGGGGTTCGGAAGTGATCCTCGAAGGGGTCATTGAAGGGCGTAAGCGTGAGATCGAGGGGCCGTTCGGTGAATTTACCGGTCACTACTCCGGCGGTCGTAACATGACGGTAGTGCGTATCGACAAAGTCTCTTATCGCAGCAAACCGATTTTTGAATCGCTCTACCTCGGTATGCCGTGGACCGAGATTGACTATCTGATGGGCCCGGCGACCTGCGTACCGCTGTATCAGCAGCTGAAGGCCGAATTTCCGGAAGTGCAGGCGGTCAACGCCATGTACACCCATGGTCTGCTGGCGATCATCTCCACCAAAAAACGCTACGGCGGTTTTGCCCGCGCGGTGGGCCTGCGGGCGATGACCACTCCCCACGGCCTCGGATATGTGAAGATGGTGATCATGGTTGATGAAGACGTCGACCCGTTCAACCTGCCGCAGGTGATGTGGGCGCTCTCCTCGAAGGTTAACCCGGCAGGAGACCTGGTGCAGTTGCCGAACATGTCGGTCCTTGAACTTGACCCAGGCTCCAGCCCGGCAGGCATTACCGACAAACTGATTATCGACGCCACCACCCCGGTTGCGCCGGACCTTCGCGGCCACTACAGCCAGCCGGTGCAGGATCTGCCGGAAACCAAAGCCTGGGCTGAAAAACTGACCGCTATGCTGGCCAACCGTAAATAAGGAGAAGAAGATGATTTGTCCACGTTGCGCCGATGAAAAGATTGAAGTCATGGCGACCTCGCCGGTGAAAGGGGTCTGGACCGTGTATCAGTGCCAGCACTGTCTTTACACCTGGCGAGATACCGAGCCGCTGCGCCGCACCAGCCGCGAACACTATCCGGAAGCGTTCCGCATGACGCAGAAAGATATCGATGAGGCGCCGCAGGTGCCGCACGTACCGCCGCTATTGCCGGAAGATAAGCGTTAATGAAAGGGGCCCGCTAAGTCGGGCCTTTTTTATATTTAGTACAATTATGGAAATTATTTTTTCATTAAATTAAAAAATTACGTGAAGGGTTAATATACCGGGATGACTTTGCGAGCCTGCATCCAGATTATTATAAAATTCGTCTGATTAATTCCTTGCAGATAAATTTCACGCCCTGACGAGTGTAGAATTGCGGCGGGTGCTTGAGGCTGTCTGGCCTTGAGCATTACCAGGCCCCCAGACAGACGAAAGCCCCAGGAGATATTTCTATCAACTGAGGCTAGCGAATGAACATAGACAATTCAGATGTTAGTCTCTTCTTTGCAGGAAGGCAAGATATGCTGACAAAATATGCCCTTGTGGCAATCATCGTACTCTGTATTACGGTACTGGGATTTACGCTGTTGGTGCACAGCTCACTATGCGAGCTGAGTATTAAAGAGCGTAATATTGAGTTTAAAGCTGTTCTCGCTTACGAATCGAAGAAGTAGCATCCGCGCGGGGGCAACCCCGCGTATGGGTTGTCAGGACGTATCCTCTAGCACCCATTTTTTTGTTTGCTAAAACGGCAGCGCTTCACAGCGCTGCCGTTTTTCACCTTAATGGGTGGCTAGACCAGGCTTTTCAGACGGTAGATCCACTCCAGCGCCTGACGCGGGGTCAGGGAGTCCGGATCAAGATTTTCCAGCGCCTCAACCGCAGGCGAGGTCTCTTCCGGGGCGGCGAGTAGCGACATCTGCGTGCCGTCGACCTGGGTCGCCGCCGCGTTGGGCGAGATACTCTCCAGCTCGCGCAGTTTCTGCCGCGCGCGCTTGATCACCTCTTTCGGCACCCCCGCCAGCGCGGCGACCGCCAGGCCATAGCTCTTGCTGGCCGCGCCGTCCTGCACGCTGTGCATAAAAGCGATGGTATCGCCGTGCTCCAGCGCGTCGAGGTGGACGTTGGCGACGCCTTCCATTTTCTCCGGCAGCTGGGTGAGCTCGAAGTAGTGGGTGGCGAACAGCGTCAGCGCCTTGATTTTGTTGGCCAGATTTTCCGCACAGGCCCACGCCAGCGATAGCCCGTCGTAGGTGGACGTGCCGCGGCCAATCTCATCCATCAGCACCAGGCTATGCTCGGTGGCATTGTGCAGGATATTGGCGGTTTCAGTCATCTCCACCATAAAGGTCGAGCGGCCGCTGGCCAGGTCATCCGCCGCGCCGACGCGGGTAAAGATGCGATCGATGGGCCCGATCTCCACCTTCTGCGCCGGGACGTAGCTGCCGATATAGGCCAGTAGCGCAATCAGCGCGGTCTGGCGCATATAGGTACTTTTACCGCCCATATTCGGCCCGGTGATAATCAGCATCCGCCGCTGCGGCGCCAGCTGCAGCGGGTTGGCGATAAACGGCTCTTTCAGCACCTGCTCGACCACTGGATGGCGGCCTTCGCTGATGCGAATGCCCGGCTTATCGCTAAAGGTCGGGCAGCAGTAGTTCAGGGTTTCCGCGCGTTCCGCCAGGTTGACCAGCACGTCCAGCTCGGCCAGCGCGCTGGCGCTGGTTTGCAGGTCGGCGAGATGCGGCAGCAGCAGGTCGAACAGTTCGTCATAAAGCTGTTTTTCCAGCGCCAGCGCTTTGCCCTTGGAGGTCAGCACCTTATCTTCGTATTCCTTCAGCTCAGGAATAATGTAGCGTTCGGCGTTCTTCAGCGTCTGGCGGCGCACGTAGTGGATCGGCGCGAGGTGGCTCTGGCCGCGGCTGATCTGGATGTAGTAGCCGTGGACGGCGTTGTAGCCGACTTTCAGGGTATCGAGGCCCAGCCGCTCGCGCTCGCGGATCTCCAGTTTATCGAGATAATCGGTGGCGCCATCGGCCAGCGCCCGCCACTCGTCCAGCTCTTCGCTATAGCCCGGGGCGATGACCCCGCCGTCGCGGACCAGCACCGGCGGGGCGTCGATCACCGCGCGCTCCAGCAGTTCGCGCAGTTCGGTGAACTCGCCCATTTTCTCGCGCAATTTTTGCACCGGCTGACTGTCAACGTCGGCCAGCAGCTCACGCAGCAGAGGCAGTTGCTGCAGGGCATGACGCATGCGGGCAAGATCGCGCGGCCGGGCGGTACGCAGCGCCAGACGCGCCAGAATACGCTCCAGATCGCCGACCTGGCGCAGCACCGGCTGCAGCTCGGTATAGCGCTCCTGCAGCGCGCCGATGGTCTGCTGGCGCTCCACCAGTACGGCGGTATCGCGGACCGGCATATGCAGCCAGCGCTTGAGCATCCGGCTACCCATCGGCGTCACCGTACAGTCGAGTACCGAGGCCAGGGTGTTGTCGGTGCCGCCGGCCAGATTCTGGGTGATCTCGAGGTTACGGCGGGTGGCGGCATCCATAATGATGCTGTCCTGCTGGCGTTCCATGGTGATGGAGCGGATGTGCGGCAGCGAGGTACGTTGGGTATCTTTGACATACTGCAGCAGGCAGCCGGCGGCGCACAGGCCGCGCGGGGCGTTTTCGACGCCGAAGCCGACCAGATCGCGGGTGCCGAACTGCAGGTTTAGCTGCTGGCGTGCGGTGTCGATTTCAAATTCCCACAGCGGGCGACGGCGCAGACCGCGGCGGCCCTCGATCAGCGACGATTCGGCAAAATCTTCCGCATACAGCAGTTCCGCCGGGTTGGTGCGTTGCAGCTCTGCCGCCATGGTTTCGCGGTCGGCCGGTTCGCTCAGGCGAAAGCGCCCGGAGCTGATATCCAGCGTCGCGTAGCCGAAGCCTTTGCTGTCCTGCCAGATGGCGGCCAGCAGGTTGTCCTGGCGCTCCTGCAGCAGCGCTTCATCGCTAATGGTGCCCGGGGTGACGATACGCACCACTTTACGCTCGACCGGCCCCTTGGTGGTGGCTGGGTCGCCAATCTGCTCGCAAATGGCCACCGACTCGCCCTGATTGACCAGTTTGGCGAGGTAGTTCTCTACGGCGTGGTGGGGGATGCCGGCCATGGGTATCGGTTCGCCCGCGGAGGCGCCGCGCTTGGTCAGCGAGATATCGAGCAGCTGCGAGGCGCGTTTCGCATCGTCATAAAATAGCTCGTAAAAATCCCCCATCCGGTAAAACAGCAGAATGTCAGGATGTTGCGCCTTTAGCTTGAGATACTGCTGCATCATCGGCGTGTGGGCGTCGAGATTGTCAATTGTGCTCATGGGGTGTTATCCAGATCCCTGATTTTAAATGGCTGCGATTTTGTAGTTTTCGTCGTTATCACATGGATGAGACATAATAACGGAGATGGGCAGGTGAGGGAAACCGACGAAAGCACGCGGCGCGATCCGGATTCCAGTTGCAGAGGGGGCGGGGTACCGTCACAGTAATTGAACCGCCGCCACGCGATCGTCTTCATACATTACGTTCGCCGTCGATGTTGTTCTGCCTTCTGGCCGTAGACCTCGTTACGACAACGGCTTGTGGTTGCTAGTCGTAAAGCCATTTACCTGCTTTTGCTGATTCGGCAAACATTTTGATAGTTAAAGGTTTACGCGTTTTTTCTACATCTTCTCGTTTTACTTTAAACCACCGAGTTAGCATTGGAGTATTCTCCCAAGGGAAATAACACGACCATTTAACACTGGAAAGATCAACATTAAATTTTTGTTCAAATTTATTTAAAGCGTCATGCAGATCGTCGCCGGGAGCATCAAATAAGTCATAATCAAGTTCCAATGGGATTTCTTTCCAATTTTTATCTAAACGGGTTGAGATCTCATCTTTAAACAAGTCTAAAACCTGATCTTGAATGCTTTTCATTAAAAGGATGTCCATTGTATACGGTCTTTGGGGCGAGCTATTAGGTTGTATTTTTCCTGAGTTTTTCTTGAAACTTGATAAATTGAGTTTACAAGTCCTATCCAACCTAACCACGGAACATAACGGGCGATAACAGCAGCAAGACTATTCGTTTTTCTCATTCTTACACCAACGGGTGTAGGAACCCTAATACCAAATGGAGTTTTTGCATTTCTCAGAAGCATCCTTCCATATTTAGAAACAACACTTGTTCCTTTTATTGCCTCTCCTGGCTTTGTTCTGGTTTTTAGCCAAGGTTGCCCGGCGAGGATAGCGGCACCAGATTCAATACCAATGCCAAGTTCGTCACAAAATTGTTCAAGAAAAATGACATCAAAAAGTTCACCAGCCGAAAGATTGGATTGTCCGTGATAGAAATAGGTTCCATTTAGTTCTTCTGTCGTATCCATTTGCTCATCTATTATGCTGTTTGTCTTTCATTCCAGGCATCGGTGAAAATTATATTTCCGTCACAATGTTTCCAGGTGATCTTCTCATATCTAAGTTCGACAGATTCAAGATGGTTGTTGTTCTTGTCTTCTGGGGAAGCCATTGTAGGAGATATTGATACGATTCGGACGCCTTCAAGTAGCATATTGAAGTATTCCACTTCTTGACCAGCATCGCTGATTTTATACCATTTGATTTCAGCAGATTTCAGGTTCTGACCATTAGCTACTGCTTTGTAGAGGTATGGACTGGAATAGTCGAATTCTTTAACGATGATCATTGGTGAGTGCTGACGAGTGCCGGTAGGCTTGCCAGTGGCATTATCAGTGGGAATGGAGAGATTGTGATGAAACCCTTTAAATTCGATGCTGAACTCCCTGTCTGCAACATCACAACCACCTTTGATTAGTGCCCCACCGTCGTCGTATATCCACATATTACCTGGAATAGCCATGCTTCTTCTTCCCTCTATTATCATTAGTAAGAAAACAGTGTATCGAGTTGATTAAGCGCAGTAAATAATCAATGTGTCGTTTTTGGATTAATACGGGAAATATCTTCTCTGTAATGATGGTTTATATTTAAAAATAGCTGTCGTAAATATTTCATTGGGTTATTACGCCATTGGTATAGATTTTAAATATAAATGACCCTCAATAATATAATGCAGGCAATTATTGCCAGAAAGCGTAAGCGCGGCGCGATCCGGATTCCAGTTGCGCCGCGCGGGGATTATGGCGCCAGATAAACCTGGGGGACCGCGTTGTCCGGGTGCTGGACGAGGCGGACATCCGCCCCGTACCAGCGATGGATAACCGGCTGCTGGATCACCTCCTGCGGCGTGCCCTGGGCGACCAGATGTCCCTGGTGAAGCAACAGAATGCGGTCGGCCCACAGGGCGGCGAGGTTAAGGTCATGCAGCACCACGCAGACGTGCAGTTGCCCGCCGGCGGTGAGCCGTTTGAGCAAACGCAGCAGGTGCTGCTGATAGTAAAGGTCCAGCGCCGAGGTGGGCTCATCGAGAAACAGCCAGCCCTGCGGCGCGCCGTCGCGCCATAGCTGCGCCAGACAGCGGGCCAGCTGTACCCGCTGCTGCTCGCCGCCGGAGAGGCCGGGATAGCGGCGACCGGCAAGGCCATCGCAGCCGGTGACGGCCATCACCGCCGCCAGCACCGCCGGATCCGCCGTCGCGCCCCACGGTGAGCGTCCCATGGCAATGACCGTTTCCACCGTCCAGTCGGCCTGCAGGGCCGTTCGCTGCAGCATGACCGCCCGCCGGCGCGACAGCGCCTCGGGGGACCAGGCTTCCAGCGGCTTGCCTGCAAGATGGCGGGTGCCGCTGTCCGGAGTCAGATAGCCGGTCAACAGGCGCAGCAGAGTGGATTTCCCGGCGCCGTTCGGCCCGATAAGCGCCGTCATCTCGCCGCCGCGCAGCGCGACGGAGACGTTGTCGATAATCTGTCGTTTACCAAGGTGAAGTGACAGCCCCTGGGCGCAGTATTCATTAACCATGTCTGGAGTTCTCCCGACGAAAGACCAGCCACAGAAACCAGGGGGCGCCCAGCAGGCTGGTGAGCAGACCGACCGGTATCTCCGCCGGCGCCGCCACGGTGCGGGCCAGGGTGTCGGCCAGCAGAAGCAGGATCGCGCCGGCCAGCAGCGAGCCGGGGATCAGTCCGCGATGGTCCGGTCCCAGCCACAGGCGCATCAGGTGCGGCACCACCAGGCCGATAAAGCCGATGACTCCGCTGATGGCCACCGCGGCGGCCACCAGCACCGCGCTGCACAGCAGCAGCCAGCGCTGCAGCGCCTGCACGTTGACCCCGAGATAGTGCGCCTCTTCATCGCCAAGCTGCAGCAGATTGAGGCGGGACGCCATCCACCACACCGCCAGCGCAGCCGGGATAATCAAGGTCGCGGCCACCAGCAGCGTCGGCCATTCGGCCTGGCCCAGACTGCCCATTCCCCACAGCGACAGCTGGCGCAGCTGGGCGTCATTGCTCAGCCAGGACAGGACGCCGACCAGCGCGCCGCACAGCGCGTTGATGGCGATCCCCACCAGCAGCAGGCGCGACAGCGAACCCTCCTCCGCCCGACTGAGGATGAAAATCACCACCATCACCGCCAGGCTGCCAATAAACGCCGCCAGCATCGGCATATACAGAGCGATCAGCCCCGCAGCGGAGAACGGGAGCACCAGCCAGCTGGCCACCGCCAGCGCGGCGCCGCTGCTGATGCCCAGCAGGCCCGGGTCGGCAAGCGGGTTGCGAAACAGCCCCTGCATCACGCAGCCGGAGAGGGCCAGCGCCGCGCCCACCAGCAGGGCCAGCAGCACCCGCGGCAGACGGATGGTCAGCCAGATATGGCGCAGCATGTCATCCCCGGAAGGCAGCAGGTTGACCAGCGGCAAGCGCATGGCGCCGAGGGTGGTGGCAAACAACGTCAGGGAGACCAGCAGCAGCGTCATCAGCAGCAAACGGCGAGCGAGGGCAGGGCGCATCAGGGCAACTGCTCCGCTTTGTTTCGCAGCGCGATTATCGCCTGCGGTGTGCGCGGCCCGAAGCCCAGCAGGGCCATATCGTCGATCGTCAGCAGCTGTTTATGACGCCCCGCCGGGGTCTGCACCAGGCCGGGCAGTTTCCACAGCCCGGCTTCGCCGCCCATCCCTTTGAGACCATCGGCGGAGATCACCACCAGATCCGCCTGGCTGGCGGCGACCCCTTCCTGCGACATGGCGCGATAGTGGTCGAAGCCCTGCATCGCGTTCTGCAATCCGGCGGCGCGAATGGCGCCATCGGCCGCGGTATGCTGTCCGGCCACCAGGGTATTCATTCCGCCGTGGCTGAGAATAAACAGCACCCGCTTAGCAACCGGCTGCGTTGGAATGGCGGCGATCTGCTGCTGAAGCTGCTGGCGCAGCGCGTCGCCTGCCGCCGTTTTGCCTAACGCTTCGGCAATGACAGCCACTTTGTTATCGATCGCGGACAGACTTTCGCCGCCCGGCACGTTCACCACCTTCACCCCGCTCGCCTGCACTTTGTGTAAGACCAGCGAGGGCTGCGCCTGGGCGCTCGCTAACACCAGCTGCGGGCGTAACGCGAGGATCCCCTCGGCGTTCAGCTGTCGCAGGTAGCCGACGTCCGGCAACTTTTGCGCCGCCGGGGGCCAGCTGCTGGTGCTGTCCCGCGCCACCAGGCTCTCCTCCACGTGAAGGGCGTAGACGATCTCAGTGACATCTCCGCCGAGGGTGACGAGCCGCTCAACGGCGGCGTGACTCAGCAGCGGGAAAGCGATCAAGAGCAGTAACCAGCGCATCATGCGGGCTGCCCTTCACGGGTCAGGCGGTCTACCTGCTGGCGCCATTGCGTCTGCTCGGGGTGCCCCTCGCTGCGCTGGCCGTAGAGCTGGGCAATCTGGGTGCCGTCTTTAGCGAACAGTTCGACGCTGGTGACGTGTCCGTCCGAAGTCGGCTTGCGGGTCACCCACACTTCATCGACGCTCTCTTCGCGCAGATGCAGGGTAAAAGTAGTATTGAAGATATTCAGCCAGCCGCGCATGGGGGCCAGCTTTTCCAGGGCGCCGGTAAAGATCTGCACGCAGCCGCGATTGCCGACGAAGATCATGATTTCATTGCCCTCCTGGCGCACCGTCTCCAGCAGCGACGGCAGCGCATGGCGATCCACGCGGCAGGCGAGGTCGTCGCTCACCAGACGGAAGGCCTGCTGGCGGGAAAGCTGATATTTACGCAGCAGACCGAAGAACTGGTGAACGTCGGTCATCGCGCGCCAGTCGTTCTCCAGGGCGGCGCCGTCGGCGGTATCGGCATATTTCACCGGCTCCAGCGGGCGCAGGGTCAGCGGTGCCGGCGCCGCCACCCGATATTCCGCGATCAGGGTCTCCCAGGCCGCCATGTCGGTCTGCGTGGTCGCATAGACTTTCAGCAGGGCGTCGCCGTGGTGGTCGAAAAACTGGATGCTCTGACGGCCATTATCGTTCAGATGGAAGGCGCTGGCCCACTGGCTGAGGAACAGACGCAGGTCGAGCGCACGCGGGTTCAGCACCAGCCCGGCGTGGCCGCTGAGGTGCTGGTGCGTGAACTGGCCCACCTGCTCATGCACGGCATACTCGTTGCGGCAGATGCATTTGGTTTCGCCGACGCGCTCCAGGGCGGCAATCAGCGCCCGGGCGTCATCGCTCAGGCGCACGGCATCATGGCCGAGGCGGGCGGCGGTCAGCTCGGCTTCGCTGATCCCCATTTCCGCGGCGATATCGCGGGCATATTTCGCGGTACTGGCCGCTTTGGTGGCCTGGTAGCGCTGCCACAGGTCAGGGTGTGCATTTGGCATAATCATATCCTTCTCGACGATGAATATCCCCGGCCGGCGGGCCGGGGGCAGGTGCGTTATTATTCGGGCAATCAGAAGTCGACGTTGACGCCCAGCTGCCAGGTGCGGCCCGGCATCACCGCCAGCGCTTTATCGTTGGCGTCCTGGTTGGTGCCGGTCTCGATATTGCGGCTGCTCAGGTAATCCCAGTATT
Organism: Klebsiella sp. K47; assembly: GCF_051858335.1. NCBI lineage: Bacteria > Pseudomonadati > Pseudomonadota > Gammaproteobacteria > Enterobacterales > Enterobacteriaceae > Klebsiella > Klebsiella sp. K47. The sequence goes on along the minus strand of NZ_JBPYUI010000006.1, from coordinate 164,568 downwards.
TACGATCGGTGAGGTTGTAGACCCCGCCATTGAGGCGCACGTTTTTCGCCACCTGCCAGTACGCGGTCCAGTCCAGCATGCCGTAGCCCGGCACGCGCATATAGTCGCTGCTGGCATCGGTGATGGCGGATCCGCTGTTGCTGTAGCTTTCGCGGTTGGTGGCGGTCGCCTGTTTCCCTTTGACAAAGGTCGCCGTCAGGGCGGTGCCGTAGCGTTTCGCCGGATCGTCCCACGCCACGCCGACGATGGCTTTCATTGGCGCCACGCTGTCGAGGTCGACGTATTTATCGCCGCTGTAGCTGGATTTCGATTTCCCTTCGCTATAGCCGAGGGCGAGGGTGGCGCTCAGGCCGTCCACCTGCTCAAACCAGGTGCCAAAGTTAAATTTAGTGCTAATCTCACCGCCGTAGATATAGGCTTTATCGCGGTTTTCCGCCTGATAAATGGTGTAGATGTTCGACGGCACATTCGTGAACTGGCCCGGATTGTTGGCGCGGGTATAGCGGGTATAGGCGATAAAGTTCTTATAGCTGTTGTAGAACAGCGCCGTGCGCAGGGTGATGCCTTCGGTAACTTCCCCTTTCAGCCCCCACTCGAGATTATCGCTGGTTTCCGTCTTCAGATCGGTATTGCCGATCAGGGCATACTGCTGGCTGCCGGCGTAGCTGGAGCCGAGGTTCCAGGAGCCATACAGCTGACTGGCGTTGGGGAACTGCGCCCCGCGCTGGTACTGCAGGTAGGTCATCAGGCGCGGGGTGAGGTCGTACTGGAAGGTCAACGACGGCAGAACCTGGGTATCGCTGTTTTTGCCGTACAGATTCGCCACCGACGATTCGCTCAGCACGCTGCTGTTGGCGGCGAGATCGGACAGATTTTCCGGCTTAGTCGATTGATGCACCACGCGCACGCCGGGAATAACGGCGAAGTTGTGGCTGTCGAGATCGAAGTTGATCTTATCCTGGACAAAGCCGCCGAGGGTGTAGCTGCGGCTGTCTGCCTCCGGCTGCATGATCTCGCTGTAAACGCTGGGGATCGGCGACTGGCTGAACGGCCGCTGGGTTTTGCTGGTGCTGGCGTTGAAACCGGCGCTCAGATCGTGGCGGCCCAGGGTTTTCGCCAGCGCGGTCTGCAGGCCCCAGGTGTCGGTATCGTAGTTAGAGTTCACCGTCTGCATTCTGCGGGTGACGCTGTCCGGCATATAAGTCCAGTCATGGGCTTCGGTATGCTGGTAGTAGATTTTTGTGGAGACGCTGTCGAGGTAGTCGTTCATCGGCGTCCAGTCATCCTTCAGGCTCAGGCCCCAGCGCCGGGTCTGGCTGGTCTGGTTGGCGGTGCCGATGGTGCTGTTGCCGCTGGAGTCCCAGGTATCGTAGTGGGTGTGGTTGGTTTTATGGTAATAGTCGAAGGTGCTGGTCAGCTTGTGCTCATCGTTAGGCTGCCAGATCCCGGAGGCCAGAAAAGCATCGGAGTGCCAGTTCGCCGGGTAGGCGTCGAGGGTGCCGCTGTTGTTTTCGGTTTCCTGGCCGTCACGGCGGCTATAGACCAAAATCCCGCGCAGGAACTCATCGCCGCCGGCGACGGTCACCCCGTTGTGCCAGCTGCGATCCGCAGAGTCGTAACCGCTGCGGTAGCCGAAGGCGCTGGTCTTGCCCGGGCGCAGGTAATCATCCGCTGATTTCGGGCGGAAGGAGACATTCCCCCCGATAGCGCTGTTGGCCGTTTCCGTCGAGGTGGCGCCGGACTGGATATCCACGCTGCCGTACATATACGGGTCGATATAATCGCGGCCGATGCCGAAGGTGTTGAGCCCGGCGCGGCCGACGTAGCCGCGGCCGGTGGCGTTGGGTTGCGCGATACCGTCCACGTCGATGCCGACGCGGTTGCTCTCCATACCGCGAATGTTGTAGCCGGTGTAACCTCCGCGGTCGAAGCCGCTTTTGCCGTTGCCGGAGCCGCCGCTGGCCCCGGTGGCGCTGATGAGCGGCTCATAGCGCATGATCGAGCCAAAATCGTTAGCGCCTTTATTCTCCAGCTCCCGGGCGCTGATGCTATGTTCGCTACCGGCTTTCTGCACCGGCGCGGGGGCGGTGACGGTCATTTGTTCCGAGGTGTCATCCACCGCCTCGCCGCTAACGGCGGAAGTATCTGCTGCGATGGCAGAAGTCTGATAAATTGCTGCAAACAAAGAGGTCACCAGCAGGCGTTTTTTACACCATGCTGCTGACGGAGTCGATTTGTACATAGTCGCCACGCCTTGATCGTTATTAGTATCGGCTCACGCGTTACTTCCAGAGTTGCAGGTTGCTCCGTCTTTTCCGTTGCGGATGGGGTCTTACTCCATTTGTTGATTGCGAATGGTAATGATAGGTATTATCGTTTGCAACAAAATAATCATGTGTTCTTCATTTAAACTGCACTTTGTTTACAATTTGCCCTTTCAGACTTAGCGAGACGACGATGAACTCAAAAGCGGCCATCACCATCACCTACTGTTCCCAGTGCAACTGGATGCTGCGCGCCAGCTGGATGGCGCAGGAGCTGTTACATACCTTCAGCACCGACATCGCCTCGGTGACGCTGGTGCCGGGGACCGGCGGGATCTTCAAGATCGATGTCGACGGTCAGCAGATCTGGGAGCGCAAGCAGGATGGCGGTTTTCCGGATGCGGCCGAGCTGAAACGCCGGGTGCGCGATGTCTGCTTCCCGGAGAAGCCGCTGGGCCATGTGGATAAAGGTGACCAGAAGGGGTGACAACCCCCTCCGGACGACAAGCGCCCGGAGGATAAACCGTTAGCGGGCTAACTGCACGTCAACCAGCACGCTTTGTCGGCGGGTGCGTATGAGGGATACCGCTTCTTCCAGCACGCCGGGGAGATCTTCGGCCCGGGAAACCGACAGGGCCGCCGCGCGGCTGGAGGCGGCGATCGCGGCGAAATCCGGCGAGGTGGTAAAGGCGGTGGCCGGAATGGTTTCCGCGCGGGCCGCGTAGCCGTCCGGGTAGAGCGCTTTGGTGCCGCCCGCGACGGCGCCCCATCCGCCGTTATTTCCGACCACGACGAGGACAGGAAGCTTCATTACCTCCGCAATATGGTGGCAGACCGCAGGGTTGGCGAACAGGTACGACCCGTCGCCGACGGCGGCAATAATCAGCTCTTCCCGGCGCGCAAGCTGCAGCCCCAGCGCGATGGGCAGGGCTTCGCCCAGGCCGCCGGCCAGCGCTTCCTGGTAATAGCTCTCGGCATGGGTCAGTCCGGCAAACTGCGGCAGCGTGGTCAGTTCAGAAACGATCCGGCCGCGGTGTTGATTAGCCAGATGGCCGAGGCAGTAGCTGAGCCAGGGTTTGGTAATGGCCCCGGTCTGGCTGGCATGGAGAAGCGCGTCGCGCTGGTTTTTCTGTTGCTGGATGCGGTTCTGCGTATATGCCGCCCGCTCCGCCACATGCTGCTGGCGGGCGGCCTGCAGCGGGCGCAGCGCCTCTTCCAGCAGGCTGAAGACTTCATCGGTCTCGCCCGCCAGGTTGATGTCCGCGCGATAGCCGCGCACCGGGTAGCGGGAGAAGAGCGGATCGGGGCCCATCTGGATCACGGTGCAGTCCTGGCGACAGTCGCCCTCGGCGATCATCCATGGTGCCTGCGAGTCGACCACCAGAATCACATCGGCGTCAGCGAGCCAGACGCTGGGATCAGCCCCGGCGAGCAGGGGATTATCGGCGCTCAGAGTAACCTCGGTGCCCCAGTATTCCACCAGAGGGATCGCCCATTCGCGCACCAGACTATCGAGGCGCGCAAAGCCTTCCGCCGTTCGGGCGCCGCGCTGGGCGAAGATGACCGGGTGTCTGGCGCAGGCGATTGCCTCGGCTGCACGGGCGATATCTTCCCGGACTGGCGCATAGCGGACCGGCTGCTGCGAAGGGCCAGCCTGCAGCGCGGCCTCATCGACGGCAAAGGTTTCGCACAGTGGCTCACGCGGTAAGCTCAGGTAGACCGGCCCTTTCGGCAGGGAGCTGGCGATCGCCCAGGCCCGGTCAACATGCTCGCCGATCTGATCGGCCAGCCGCAGTTCAAAATCCCACTTCACGGATTCACGGATCAGCGCCGCCTGGTCGCGCATCTCCTGGCCGTAGCCAATCGGCGTATTACGGCAGCCGAAGTGGGAATGTTCGCTTATCGGCGTGCGGCCGCCAAAAATCAGCACCGGAATATTGCTGTTCGCCAGATTGATGACGCCGCAGGCGGCGTTGGCTAGCCCGACGTTGGTGTGAACCATCACCGCCTGCACCTTGCCGGTGCCGAGGTAATAGCCATGGGCCATGCCGATGGCGGCGTTTTCATGCGGGCAGATCACTAACTCCGGTACCTTTTGCCCGGTCGCCCGGGCCTTTGCCCAGGCTTCAATGACTGGAGGATAATCGGTGCCCGAGTTGATAAAAATATACGCCACGTCCAGCGCCTGTAGCCGATGCAGTAACAGTTCAGCAGCCGATAATGTGATAGAGGCCATATTCTCTCCGTATTCACGCGGTGTAATCGCGGTAATTAAAAGGTTAAGAAAATAAATCCGCCCATCGTAATGATGGAGGCAATAATACTCAGCGCCATCGTCGAGGCCATTTCCTGCTCGCCGGTTTTATACTGCATAGCAATAATTATCGCGATGGAGCCTACCGGGATAGCCATCGTCAATACGACTTCCTTTATTTGCTCCATGCTGAAGCCCATTTTTAATAAAATGAGATAGCAGGCGCCGGGGACCAGAATATTGCGGGCGATAACGGTGATAATGGTAGCGGTGGTGATAACAATGCTGCGCGTATAGAGCACGATCCCGGCGGCAAACAGCGCCAGCCCGCCAGAGGCTTTGCCCAGCAGACCCAGCGACATCGAGATAGTCTGCGGAATATGGATATCCGCCAGCACGATGATCAGGGCGATTACCGGCGACCAGACCACGGGTTGTTTAATGGCGTTAACCACCCGTGCGCCAAAGGAAATATGCTGGCTCTTATCGCCAGTGGCGACCGACATCAGTATCATCACCAGCGGCAGCTGGAAGACGTTTTGCGTGATGCTGGACACGGTGATCAGCGACGCGCTGACGGTGCCAAATAAAAAGGCCAGCACTGAGGTGCCGATAAACGGGACTGCCGGCGAGCCGATGGCCAGCGCCTGCAGCGTACTGAGGGCGAGGTTGCGTCGAAACAGATAGCGGGCGACCAGTAAGGGAATGACGAAGCTGAGAATCAGCGCCAGGATGATAGCCACGGCGACCGGGCCCATGGTCATGACGATGTGTCGCGGCGTCATCACCATATTGCTGAAAATACTTAGCGGCAATGCGTAGAGCATCACAATTTTATTGATGTCTCCCGCCTGCTGCCAGTTAAAGTCTTTTCGTTTACCGCTAATATAGCCGATGATGACGGTAATGATGACCGGTAATATAGCGCCTGAAATTAATAGAATATTGTTCTGTGTCATGGTGATATATTCTCATTATAAATTATCTTCGGTTCAGAAATGTGTTTTGCCGTGGGTGGTGAGATAAATAAATCCTTTTGAAGTATGCGTTCCGGTGATTTTTGAGCGTATTGATAGCGATATTTATTCGCTAAAAAAGGGCGCAGGGGAAATGCAAAAACCGTTTATTCAATGAGTAAATATCATGCCAATGAAATTTAAGCAGATTCAGGCATTTATTACCGTCGCCCGCGAAGGCAATATGACCCTGGCCGCAGAGAAAATGGGGATCACCCAGTCGGGACTGAGCCGACTGCTATTGAGCCTGGAAGCGGACCTGAGCGCATCCTTATTCGAACGACATAAGCACGGCATGGCGTTGAGCGAATATGGCAGCGCCTTTTTACCCTACGCGCTGACGATGCTGAATACCGAACAAAAGGCGCGCGAGGAAATTGAGCTCATCCGCGGCGCCGGGAAAGGCATTCTGCGGATTGGCTGCGTTTCCAGTCTGCTGACCAGCCATTTCATCGATAAGCTGGCGGCTTTCCATCAGCACCATCCCCAGATCCATCTGCGGATCGTCGACCGCATTGACTCCGAGCTGTATAAGCTGTTGCTGATGCACGACATCGATATTGCCCTCTGCGGTCCCTTACCGCATGATGAGAAAATCGTGGTGCGGGGCAAAATTAACTGGCAGGACCGGATCTGCATCGTCGCCAGGCAGCACCACCCGCTGCATCAGGCGGCGGACGTCACCCTGGAGGCGATGCTGGACTATCCGTGGATCATGCCGCCGCCGTCTAGTACGCCAATGAACATCCTGGCGGATATCTTTCGCGCCCGGCAGTTGCCCTGTCCGCAACCGGTTATTGAGTGCGCCTCATCCTCGGCCATTAAGGCCTTTCTGTGCGAGAGCGATCTGTTAACGTCGATGCCGGCCCCGGTTTACCGACACGAAGAAGCGCTTGGCCTGCTGCGCCCGTTTGAGCTCGAGGGCAGCGTTTTTATCCGGGATTTCTATGCCTACAGCCATTTCGGGGTTCTGTCCGGGGCAGCCCTACAGTTGATTCAGCATCTGAAGCAGTGAGTCTGGTCGGGTATGGATATTAAGGTGTATGATAAATGCATCTTAAAAAAGACGAAAGGCGGGGAGATGGGGAAGCGTATCGAACGGGAAAAAATGACGATTCAGCGGATGATTGCCCTCTACCAGCGGCGCTGTCCCGAGGCGCAGGCCGATGATGCGCACTATCAGGCGCTGAACGCCTACGCTGACAAGCGCCTTGATAAGTGCGTGTTTGGCGAGAACAAACCGGCCTGCAAGCAGTGTCCGGTGCATTGCTACCAGCCGGCGAAGCGCGAGGAGATGAAGCAGATTATGCGCTGGGCCGGGCCGCGGATGCTCTGGCGCCACCCGATCCTCACTGTTCGCCATCTGCTGGACGACAGGCGCCCGGTGCCGCCGCTGCCGGAAAAATATCGACCGAAAAAGTAGCGGCTTTCCCTGGTCAGCGCTGCGCAGCCGGGCGACAAGTCGTGCTCTTGTAGCCCCGGCAAGGCGTTAGCCGCCACCGGGGATAATTGCTGAAGTTTTCTGTTTCTGACTATCGCGGATCGTGCTTGCGACAAAGGCGACTACAAACAGCGCGGTAAACAGCACCACGATAGTCGGCGCTGGCGCGCTGTCGAGATAAAACGCCAGCCACACCCCTCCCGCCGAGCAGCCGATGGCCACCGCTACCGCCAGCAGCAGGGCGTGGATAAAGCGTCTCACCAGCAGAAGCGCGATCGCCCCGGGGGCAATCAGCAGCGAAATCGACAGAATAATCCCCACCGACTGCAGCGTCGCGACGATGGTCAGGGCGATCATGCACAGCAGGCCGTAGTGCAGCAATCCGCCGCGCAGGCCGCTGGCTTTAGCCTGCGTTGGATCGAAGGCGTGCAGCAAAAAATCCCGCCATTTGAGACCGATAATCAACGCAATCACCAGTGCGATCGCCGTCGTTTGCCCAATATCGCTGAGGGATATTCCCAGCATATCGCCGAACAGGATATGGTCGAGATGAACATCGGACTGGATCGCTACGTACAGCACCAGTCCGGCGCCAAACATGCCGGAGAAGACAATCCCCATGATGGTATCGCGCTTGAGTCGGCTGTTATCGTCGAGAAAACCGGTCGTCACGGCGCACAGCAGACCGGCGATAAACGCGCCGATGGCGAAGGGGATGCCGATAATGTAGGCCAGCACCACGCCCGGAAAGACCGCGTGGCTCATGGCGTCGCCCATCAGCGCCCAGCCTTTGAGCACCAGAAACACCGACAGCAGCGCGCAGGGAATGGCGACGACGATCGATATCGCTATCGCATTGACTATAAAAGGAAACTGGAACGGGGCCAGGAACAGGTTCAGCATGCGGCCTCCCTGGCGCGGCGGCGGCTGGCCAGCAGGCCGTGCTTCGGCGCGAAGATAAAGGTGATGAGGAACAGCAGCGTTTGCGCGACCACGATAATGCCGCCGGTGGCGCCGTCGAGATAGTAGCTGAGCCAGGCGCCGAAGAAACTGGTCAGGCTGCCGATAGCCACGGCGATGGCCAGCAGGCGCGGGAAGCGATCGGTTAACAGCCACGCGGTGGCCCCGGGAGTCACAACCAGGCAGATGACCAGAAAGGCGCCGACGGTCTGCAGCGCCGCCACGGTGCAGGCGGCCAGCAGGGTAAAGAACAGCAGCTTCAGGCCGCGGGTGTTCAGGCCAATCGAGCGGGCGTGGTGTTCATCAAAGAAGGTCACCATCAGGTCTTTCCACTTCAGCAGCAGAATCGCCATTGAGATAAAGCCGATCGCTGCCAGCTGGATAATATCCTCCGGGGCGATGGCCAGAATATTGCCGAGGATGATGGTCTGGATATTCACCGACGTCGGATTCAGCGACACCATAAACAGCCCGATCCCGAAGAAGGAGGAGAAGATCAGCCCGATAATGGCATCCTCTTTTAGCCGCGAGCGCTGTTGCAAAAACAGCATGCTGCCCGCCGCCAGGCCGCCGGAGAGAAACGCGCCGAGCGCGAAGGGCAGGCCGAGCATATAGGCCCCGGCGACGCCGGGTACAATCGAGTGGGAGAGGGCGTCGCCAATCAGCGACCAGCCTTTGAGCATCAGGTAGCAGGAGAGAAACGCACAGACGCCGCCCACCAGCGCCGACACCCACATCGCATTGAGCATATAGTAATAGCCAAACGGCTCCAGCAGCCCGCTCATCGTGGGCCTCCCGCCGCGCGCCGGCTGATAAACGGCCGCTCGTCATCGGTGATAACCTGCGCTTCCCCGCCGGTGAGCGCGACGTGGCGCAGCACGCCACTGAAAGCCCGCTCCAGATTCTCGGCGGTGAAGGTGGTTTCTGTCGGGCCGCTGGCCAGCACGGTGCCTTTCACCATCACCGTATAATCACAAAATTCACTCACTGACCCGAGGTTGTGGGTGGAGACCAGCATGGTACAGCCCTCATCGCGGAGCTCGCGCAGCAGGCTGATGATCCGCGCTTCGGTCTGCACATCGACGCCGGTGAAAGGCTCATCCAGCAGGATCACCTGACCCTGCTGAGCGATGGCGCGGGCAAGAAAGACGCGCTTTTTCTGCCCGCCGGAGAGCTCGCCAATCTGCCGATGGCGGTACTCGCTCATGCCCACGCGGGCCAGCGCGGCATCGACAATTTCGCGATCGCGCGGCTTTGCCCGCCGCAGCCAGCCCATATGGCCGTAGCGGCCCATCATCACCACATCCTCCACCAGCACCGGGAAGGACCAGTCCACCTCTTCCGACTGCGGGACATAGGCGACCAGGTTCTGGCGCAGCGCGCGGTTGACCGGCTGGCCGAGTATGGCGATCTCGCCGTGACCAACGCGGACAAAGCCCATCAGCGCTTTAAACAGCGTGGATTTACCCGAGCCGTTAACCCCCACCAGCGCGGCAATGGAGCCGCGCGGCACGCTGAACGAGGCGTTGCGCAGGGCAGTGTGGCCGTTGCGCCAGGTGACGGTGAGCTGGTCGACATACAGTCCCGATTGCGCTGTATTCATGGCTGCTTCCTCATCCCGTCCTGGATACCGTTGACGATGGTTTCGGTGGTGACGCGCAGCAGGTCGAGCCAGGTCGGCACCGGGCCGTCGGCGGCGCTCAGCGAATCGACATACAGCACGCCGCCGTAGTGGGCCCCGGCTTCCCGCGCCACCTGACGCGCCGGTTTATCGGAGATGGTGCTTTCGCTGAAGATGGTCGGGATGCGTTCTTTCTTCATGGTGTCGATAACCTTGCGCACCTGTTGCGGGGTGCCCTGCTGATCGGCATTGATCGGCCACAGATACAGTTCGCGCAGGCCATAGTCGCGGGCCAGATAGGAGAAGGCTCCCTCGCTGGTGACCAGCCAGCGCTTATCCGCCGGCAGCTGCGCCAGTCTGGCCTGCAGCGGCGCCATCGTCTGACGGATCTTCTCTTTGTAGGCCTCGGCGTTACGGCGATAGGTGTCGGCGTGAGGCGGATCGTACTTCACCAGCGCATCGCGAATGTTATCGACATAGATCAGGGCGTTATCTGCCGACATCCAGGCATGGGGATTGGGCTTCCCGCTATAGGGGCCCGCGCTGATGCCCATCGGCTGGATCCCCTCGCTGACCACCACCTCCGGAACGCCTTTTAAGTGCTGATAAAAACGGGCAAACCACCGTTCGAGATTAAGCCCATTGCTGAGGATCAGCTGCGCCCCCTGCGCGCGTTTGATATCGCCGGGCGTGGGCTGGTAATCATGGATCTCCGCGCCCGGTTTAGTAATGGAGCTCACGTCGGCGGCGTCGCCGGCCACGTTCTGCGCCATATCGGCGATAACCGTGAAGGTGGTGATAACCCTGAATTTCTCCTGCGCCGAGGCCGGCGTCGCGGCCAGCAGAGCCAGCGCGCTGGCCAGCAGCAATGATTTCAGCGGTGTCAGGTGTAGCATAGGATCCCTCGCAATGGTGTGGTTAATTTCCCAGCGTTTATAGCCATTGCTATGTTATATAGCACAAGCTATTTATAAATGAAAATAATTCTTATTTGCATGCGTGGGTAATAATGAGCCCGGAAACGAAAGCGCGAAAAGGGGAGGTAAGTCTGGCCCGGCGCCAACCGGGCGAAGATCAAGAGATATCGGCGACCGACTGGCGCGGGATCAGGCGGCCAGCCAGCGAGCGGCCCTCGGCGGTGAAGGTTGGCCGGTCGTCAATCAGGCTGCGAATACGCTGAATACAGTTATCCAGCAGCGCCTCCAGTGGCCAGGAGATGCAGGTCAGCGGCGGGTAGAGCAGCGAGGCGAGCGGGGAATCCTCAAGGCTCAGCAGGGAGACCTCCTGCGGGACGGCGATGGTGAATTCGCGCAGCAGACGCATCGCCTCAGCCGCGTAGCGGTCGCGTTTAACGATAATGACTGAGTATTTACTGAAGCTGTTAATTAAGGTCAGCAGCGCCTGCTCGACGTCATCGTTGGCCGTCAGCACCAGCTGGCGGTTAAAAGGAATGGAGTAGTTCTGCAGGACGTTGCGGTAGCCTTCCAGCATCTGACGGCTGGCATCGTCGCTATCGCTGTCCACCAGCAGGGCGATGTTGCGGTGTCCCTTGCCAATCACATAGCGGCAGGCGCTTTCGGTGGCAAAGGCGAAGTCATAGCCCTGGCTGTTGCTCCCGGCGACGCCGAAGCGGTCAAAGGCGATAACGTTGCGCGGCGCGTCGGCGGCAACGGCGCCCAGCACCACCACCGCCACGCACTGGCGCTGCAGATCGTCGATTACCGCCGCCTGCTCTACCGGGTCGCTGACGTACTGGACCAGCAGGCTTTTATTCAGCCCTTTCAGCGCCTGAGAGAGCAGCGGCAGCAGACGTGCGCCGTGGCTTTCGTCCTGCGCGGAAATCACCAGACCAACGTGGCTGGATGTCTGACTGGCGAGGTTTTGCGCGGCAAAGCTCGGGCGATAGTTGAGTTCTTCAACGGCCCGCAGCACAGCTTCCCGGCTCTCTTCGCGCACGCCCCGGGTGCCGGTCAGCACGCGGGATACCGTCGCTCTTGAGACATTCGCTAATCTTGAAACATCATCAATCGTTGGCATGGCTTTTTCTGTCTGAACATTTTCGCCTAGCTTAACATACCTGCTGAAAAAAGTGTCTACCGCGGCCCTTGCGCGGCGCCGGGAAGCCGGGGCAGCCAGGCCGCGCCGCGCACGCCGCTGGCGTCGCCGAAACGGGCCGGTTTGATCTGCGTGCGGCAGGTGTCGGAGAAGATCCACGGCACGATGGCGGCAGGCAGATCGCGATAGATCTGGCTGACGTTGGACAGACCGCCGCCCAGCACAATCACCTGCGGGTCGAGAATATTGATCACCGACGCCAGGCTACGGGAAAAGGCATCGATAAAGTGTCGCCAGTGGGCCAGCGCGCGCGGATCGCCGTTTTGCGCCGCGGCGACAATGGCTTCCGCACGGGCTTGTTCCCCATAGCGGCGGGCGAAGCCGGTACCGGAGAGAAAGCTTTCGATGCAGTTCGTTTTGCCGCAGTAGCAGGGCTGCGGCGGGCCATCGCGCTCAGGAGTATAGCCCGGCAGCGGATTATGCCCCCACTCCCCGGCGATAGCGTTGGGGCCGCTGAGCAGCTGTTGATGAACGGCGATCCCGCCGCCGCAGCCGGTACCGATAATCACCCCGAAGACGGTGGTAGCTCCGGCGCCGGCGCCATCCACCGCCTCCGAAAGAGTGAAGCAGTCGGCATCGTTTGCCATCCACACCGGCTGGCCAAGCTGCTGCATGATATCCCGGCGCAGATCGTGACCGTTGAGCACCAGGCAGTTGCAGTTTTTAATGCGTCCGCTTTGCGGATCGATAGCCCCGGGCAGGCCGATCCCCAGGGTGAACGGCTGCGGGCTGACCGCGCGAATATCGGCAATCAGGGTCAGCAGCTGACGCATAAAGGCGTCATAGCTCTCTTTGTGGGTCGGCCGGCGCAGGCGCTGGACGCATTCGCCCGCCGGGTCCAGCAGTACGGCTTCCATTTTGGTGCCGCCAATATCTATTCCAAGATGTAACATAGTGACCTCGGGGAATCAGGCCCGGCCAGCGCGTCTGGCCGGGCAAGGCGCTAGGCGTGAAGCGGCTGCGCGCGGTAAATCGCAATCAGTTCGGCAATCAGCTCTTTCGCCAGAATGGATGTCATCAGGTGATCCTGAGCATGGACCATTACCAGCGTCATTTTGGTTTTTCCCTCGCCTTCGTCAGCTTCGATAAGCTGGGTCTGTACAAGGTGAGCTTCGCGGGAATAGTGCGCCGCTTCCTGCATTTTGGCGTCGGCGGTGGCGAAATCACCCGCTTTAGCGGCGTGCAGCGCTTCGTAGCACAGGCTACGTGACTGGCCGGCATTGATGATGATCCCCATCACCTGTTCTTCTAATTCCATGATTATCCTCTGAATCGTTAGCGTTAAGCGGTTTGCGCCGCGTTGTCAGCCTGGCCGACGGCGTTTTCACGTTCCTGGGCCAGCAGCTGTTTTTCGTAAGCTTTGAGAAATGGCAGGTACATCACCATGGCGGTGGCCATACAAATGAGGCACAGGATCACCGGGCTAAAGCTCCAGTTCGCCGCCCACGAGGCGCCGATAGGCGCCGGCGTTGTCCACGGCGTCATCGACACTACGCGGCTGACCAGGTCCAGCTTCAGCGCGAAGTACGCCAGGGTCGCGTTGACCATCGGCACCAGCACGAACGGCAGGAAAAACAGCGGGTTCATGATGATCGGCGCGCCAAACAGAATCGGTTCGTTGATGTTAAATACGCCCGGCACGACCCCCATCCGGCCGATCGTCCGCAGATGCACGGCCTTGCTGCGCAGCAGCATCAGCGCCAGCGGCAGGGTGGAGCCGACGCCGCCGATCAGCAGATAGTGATCCCAGAAGCCCTGGACATAGATGTGCGGGATAGCGGTGCCAGCGGCCATGGCCGCCTGATTGACCGACAGGTTGGCCATCCAGAACGGGTTCATGATCCCGGTGACGATCAGCGCGCCGTGGATCCCGGCGAACCACAGCACCTGACAGACCAGCACCGACAGCAGGATCGCCGGCAGCGTATCGGAAGCCGCGACCAGCGGCTTCACCAGCGACATGATCGCTTCCGGAATGATCATCCCCAGCTGGGCTTCGATAAACAGGTTCAGCGGATGCAGCGTCAGAATGATCGCCAGCACCGGGATCAGGATTTCAAACGAGCGCGCCACCCCGGCAGGCACTTCCGGCGGCAGGCGAATGGTGATGTTATGCCGTTTGAGGAAGGCGTACAGCTCGGTGGAATAGATGGCCACCAGAATGGCGGTAAAGATCCCCTGACCGGAGAAGTAGGCAGTAGAGATCTGGCCATCTTTCAGCGGCGCGGCTACCAGCAGAAACGACATCAGCGACAACATCCCGGCGGTCAGCGAGTCCAGATGATGGTGTTTGGCGAGGCTGGCGGCGATCCCGACGGCGATAAACAGGGTCATCACCCCCATGCTGAAGTTGAACGGCAGCATCAGCGCATCGCGATGATCGAGCGAAAATTGCAGCCAGGCGCGGGCAAACCCCCACGTCGTATCCGGAGAAAACGGCGGGAAGATAAACACCAGCAGGAACGAGCCGACGATCATAAAGGGCAGGGCAGTGATAAAGCCATCGCGGATCGAGGTGACATATTTTTGCTGGCCGATCGCGCCGGCCAGCGGCGTGATCTGCCGTTCGATCACGTCGATCAGTTTAGCGTACAGAGAGCTCATGATCTTTCCTTAGTTCTTGTTTTCGATAAGGGAAAGGGCGAAATCAAGGACCGCGGCGCCTTTTTGCATGCCGTAGTCCATCATATTGATGGGTTCGACGCGGATACCGTATTTATCCGCCTGTTTTTGCAGGTCCTGCTGCATGTATTTCACCTGCGGCCCCAGCAGCACCACCTGATAATGGCCAACCTGTTCGGCGAACTCCGCTACGCCATAGGCGTTGATCTCTACCGGCAGGCCCCGCTGTTCGGCTTCCGCAATCATTTTTTTCATCAGCAGGCTGGTGGACATGCCTGCCGAACAACACAACATAATTTTTTTCATAATTACCGCTCCTGATGAGGTTGGATGAGCGGACTATAGTCAAAATGGATGCATTACGGAAAGCGCTTTCCGTTTGTGGATTTATTAATTGTGACCATGATCACCTATGGCAGGCTTTCACTTTCCGGTGTTGTGGGCGATCATCCCGGCGAGACAACCATTCGCAAAGGTAGGAGTATGAACATTCAGTTAATGAATGTGGCCGTGGACATCATCGAGCAGCGGCTGGCGCCGCTGGCGAACGTTCTGACGCGCAACAACCACATTACGGCGATGCGCGATAGCTTTGCGCTGGCTATGCCCTTTGTGATCGTTGGCAGCCTGTTAGTTCCCATTTTGTTTCCGCCCGTTTCCATCGACGGCGCCTCGCGTTTCGGCCAGGTCTATTTGCTGCTGCGGCCTATCCTGCTGCCGACCTTTCAGCTAACTATTGGCCTGGTGGCGCTGATTGTCGCCTTCGGCGCCAGCGCCAGTCTCGCCAAGCAGTACCGTCTGCCGGAACGGCTCTGCGGTTTAACCGGGTGTCTGGCTTTTCTGCTGTTTATCGGCTTTCGCGAGACTGCGGTGAGCAATGTTTATCTCGGCGGTATGGGGATATTTACCGCCCTGATATCCAGCACCTATTCCATTGAGATAATTCGTTTTTTCTACAAAAAAGGCTGGTGCATTCGCTTGCCTGATGAAGTGCCGCTGATGACCCGCAATGGCTTTCAACTGCTGATCCCGCTGCTGGTGGTGATGCTGTCGATAAGCGTGATGAATGCCATACTGCTGCAGACCACCGGACGCATCGTACCGGAGTTGATCAGCGAAGCGGTGCGGCCGCTGGTGCTGGCGTCCGACACGCTGATGGCGGTACTTATCTCTTTATTTATCTGTAACTTACTCTGGTTTATCGGTATCCACGGCGCGCTGATCATCACCGGGATCATGAACCCCTTCTGGATGACCTATCTGTTTGAAAATCAGCAGGCGCTGGCGGCGGGTTCGCCAACGCTGCCGCATATTTATCTGCAGGGGTTCTGGGATTTTTACCTGCTGATCGGCGGTATTGGCTCCACTTTGCCGCTGGTGCTGATGGCGATGCGCAGCCGCTCGCGGCAGCTGAAAAGCGTGGCCAAGATTGGCCTGCTGCCGTCGCTGTTTAAAATCAACGAGCCAATACTGTTTGGTTTTCCGGTGATCATGAACCCGGTTTTTTTACTGCCGTTTCTCTTTGTTCCGCTGATAAATGCCTGTATCGCATGGTATTTAACTCAGCTGGGTATCCTCGACCGCGCGGTGGCGATGCTGCCATGGTCGATGCCTTCCCCGCTGGGGGCGGCATGGTCGGCGAACGGCAGCTGGAAAAATTTGTGCATGAGCCTGTTCGCGATGTTTAACGCCTGGATGCTCTATCGCCCCTTCTTCAAAGTGTACGAACGTCAGCTCGCGGAAACCGAACGCTGATCCTCTCGCCGTCGGCGGCTTATCCCCCGGCGGCACCTGCTCATCTGCTCCTCCTTCCGCTCCACTGCCGGCGCCCGGCGGCATTCTTGTCATTTTATGTGATCAGTCTCACGAATATATTCGCCGCAGAGCTAATTTTGTGAACCAGATAGGCAATTATGGAAAGCGCTTTCCGTAAGTGGATGTACATTTCCGTTTTTGATCCGTAAATTTCCCCTCCGTTATCGGTTCGTGTTAACAAACATAACGTGGGAAAAAAATAATGATAAAGCTGAAACACTCAATACCTCTGGCTCTCCTCTCGCTGGCAGGGGCCAGCAGCCCGGCCTGCGCCGATCCGAAGTATGATTTTGCGCTGCATGGCTATATCCGCTCCGGGATCCTGGCGAACTCCGATGGCAACCGCGCGGACTCCGTCGGCCTGATGCCGGACGGTAAGTGGCGACTGGGCAACGAAGAAGACACCAAGATCGAACTGATCCCCACCGTGACGCTGACGGCGGACAGCGGCGTGGTGGCGAAAGTGCAGGCCAACCTCACTCACCAGTCGAAATGCACCTCCGACTGGAACTGTCAGGATGACGATGGCCATGACGTACAGTTTCGTGAAGGGTTCGCCGAGCTGAGCAATCTGGATTTTGCGCCAGAGATGACCTTCTGGGCCGGTAAGCGCTATAGCAGCTCCAACACCTCCAGCCATCAGTTCGACTGGGAGTACATTCAGTACAACGGCACCGGCGGCGGCTTCGACAACATGGATCTCGGCTTCGCCCGCTTCGACGCCGGGGTGTACGCCTTTTCACCCACCGATGAAACCAAAGCCTACCCGGTGGATAAGGGAGATCAGGGCTACCCGGATGACTATTCCCTCAACCTGTGGCTGAAAAAGATCGCGGGGACAGGCTTCGATCTGGAGCTGATCGGCCACCACATGAACCGTAACGAAAACCATCCGACTTCCGCCGAGAAGGGCTATGGCGTGACCGGTATTTATAACTTTGACGGCTTCTATGGTCTGACCGGAGGATATTCCCGCCTCGCATTGCAGTACGGGAAAGGGCTGGCGGCGGGTGACTCGCTGGGTAAAAACGGCTGGGGCTGGGCCAATCTGGAAAACACCCAGTCCTGGCGAGTGGTGCTGGATAGCGTGGCCTCGATGGGCGACCTGGAGATCTCGACCTTCGCTTTCTGGCAGAAAGATAAAAACTACCGCTGGTGGACGGAAGATGAAAATGGCTGGGGACGCTCGATGTGGGTCGCTGGTATCCGCCCTTATCATCAGATCACCCGCAACTTTGCCATGCAGTACGAGCTGGGCTACGAATACCTGGATGACAAAAACTACAAAGGGGTAAACGGCAAAGGCAAAGGCGGCCTGACCAAAGTCACCGTTGCGCCAACCCTGACCTTTGACTCCGGTTTCTGGGCGCGTCCGCAGCTGCGCTTCTTCGTCACCTACGCGAAGTGGGATAAAGGTGTCTCCGATGCATTAGACGGTAACTACAACTGGGACACCAATACCATCACCGCCGGCGGGTATTCCCGCAGTGGCTCTACCGATACCGTTAACTTCGGCGTACAGGCCGAGGTCTGGTTCTAAGGAGAGAGAACGATGAAGCCGATGAAAAACCTGCTGCTGATGGGGCTGCTGTCCGCGCTGGGGGCCGGCGGGGCGCTGGCCGCCGAGCGCTCGCACTTTACGCACTTTATCACTCGCGACGGCGCCACCCTCAAGGACGGCGACAAGGTGTTTCGTTTCGCCGGGATCCACGCGCCGGAGCTACACCGCATTGAAGACGACGCCCGCGGCCCCTGCAGGGCAGACCCGCGCGGCTGGGGGCAATACTTTAAATGGCCAACGGCCCAGGAGCAGCAAAACTGGATCCAGGCGATGGTGCAAACCGGGGCGAAAGCCCAGCGCGTCTACGTGCTGTCGGTGCAGCAGGAATTTGATAAGGCCTGCGGGCGCGAGACCCATATTCTGGCGCCGGAAACGGCGGACGGCATGCCGCGGCTGAATGAGAAAGCCATGCGGGTGTATGACAACATGATTGCCGAAGCGGATAAACAGGGATTGCGTCTGATCCTGCCGTTTATCGACCACTGGTGGTGGTGGGGCGGGCGCGAGCAGCTGGCGGCGTTCTATCATGAAAAAGCGGAAGACTTTTATCGGACCGATAGCAAGACCTTCAAAGCCTATCTGGATGTGATCCGCCAGGTCATCACCCGGACAAATACCGTCACCGGCCGCGCCTATTATGATGAAAAGGCGATCATGGCCTGGGGAACCGGTAACGAGCTGGAGGATACCAACGCCGATTTCCTGCATCAGACCGCGGCGTGGATTAAAAAATGGGCCCCTCATCAGCTGGTGGTAGATGGCACCTATAAGAAAATCAATTCCTTTGCGCTGACCGACCCCAATGTGGATATCGTCAGCAATCACTATTACACCAATGCCGATAATAACCATCCCGGGCAGGTGACGCAGGATCTGCGCGCCGTCGGCGGACAAAAAGTCTATCTCGTCGGCGAGTTTGGCCTGCTGCCGGCGGATCAACTGAACGCCATTATGCAGTCGATTGTTCACAGCGACGTCAACGGGGCGCAAGCCGCCGGCGGGCTTATCTGGGGCTTCCGCGGCCATCGTCACGACGGCGGCTTCTACTGGCATAAGGAGTCGACCGGGCACTACAGCTACCACCTGCCGGGGTTTACCAAAGAAGGCGAAGCGAACCAGGAGCAGGCGGTGGTCGATCTGGTGCGCACCGCCGCGGCGCAGATGGCCGGGCAGCAGACGATGGCGCCGCTGCCGAAGCCGGACGCGCCTTTGCTGCGCGAAACCACCTCGCCCTTCGCGATCAACTGGATGGGCGCTGCGGTAGGACGCAGCTACGATGTCGAACGCGCCGCCTCACCGACCGGGCCGTGGACGGTGGTGGGCCGGGATATCTCCGATGGCGTTAACGAATGGAATCCGGAAACCATGGTTCTGTTCCGCGACGATTATCGTCAGCTTCAGCTCGGGCACACGTATTACTACCGGGTGACGGCGAAAAACGAGAGTGGTCGTTCGGCCCCTTCCAATGTGATTAGCGTGCAGCATAGCGAGGAGAATCAGCCGCCGGTTGTCACGCTGGAACCGGCCCTAACCACCACGCAGGACCAGGGCGTCGAGCTTACGGCCAGCTGGCAGGACGATGGCCTGCCGTCGCGAGAGGTTAAGGTGGGCTGGCAGCACGCCGGCGATGGCCAGGTGCATTTCTGCCATGCCGATCGGGCTCAAACCCGGGCCTGGTTTACGGCGCCAGGCACCTATGCGCTGACGTTCACGGCGGACGATGGGCTGTTGAAAAGCAGCAAAACCGTGACCGTGACGGTGGGCGAGGCGACGGGGAAAGCGCCAGCGGATTTCTGTCGTTATCACGGCGAAGTTTATGGCGTGGCTGAGGGGCGGCTGACGGTGATGAAGAGTGATAAAGACGCGCTGACAGTTGGCGAGGACGGCTTCCTCGGCCCATTTGCCAACGAGGGGGATAAGGTCAGCTGGCAGGTGCAGGCGCCGTGGAGCGGTCAGTTCCTGCTCAATGTAACCTTCAACGGCAAATGGGGCGGTAAGCAGAACTCATTTGTCGTCAACGGGGGCGCTCCGCAGACCGTGGCCTTCCCGCAGACGGATGAGCAGGGCCAGCAGCTGCGGATACCGGTGACGCTTAAAGCCGGGAGCAATCAGATTGACTTCGGCCGCTTCGCCGGCGACTGGGGCTATATGTTCATTAAATCGATCGAAGTGGTCGCTGAGTAGTACGTTCAGGCTGCGCCAGACGGGCGCAGCCTTTTTTCGAAGGAGAGGTTATGCAGCAGTATCAGTTTCCGCAAGGGTTCCTGTGGGGGGCGGCGGCGTCCGGCCCGCAAACGGAAGGGGTCACCAATAAGCGCCATCGTTCCATCTGGGACAGTTGGTTTGCCGAACAGCCGGAGCGATTTTATCAGCAGGTAGGGCCGCAGACCGTGTGTGATACTTATCATCAGTATCCGCAGGACGTGGCGCTGATGAAACAGACCGGCTTCAACTCATTTCGTACCTCGATACAGTGGTCACGACTGATCGCTGATTTGGAAACCGGCGCGCCGGACCCGGACGCGGTGCGTTTTTATCACGCCTATCTGGATGAGATGATCGCCAACGGCATTGAGCCGATGATCAATCTCTACCACTTTGATATGCCGGAAGCGCTGCAGAAACAGTACGGCGGCTTTGAATCGGCGCACGTAGCCGAGCTGTTTGCCCGCTTTGCCCGCACCGCCTTTAGCCTGTTTGGCCATAAGGTTAAATACTGGATAACCTTCAACGAGCCGATTGTGCCGGTTGAGGGAGGCCACCTGTACGACTTCCACTATCCATGTAAGAAAGATGGCCGGCTGGCGGCGCAGGTGGCGTTTAACATTATGCTGGCGCACGCCAAAGCGGTAACGGCTTATCGTGAACTGGCGCTGGCGGGCGAGATCGGCGTGGTGCTCAACCTGACCCCGAGCTATACCCTCACCGACAGCGACGCGGATAAAAAAGCCGCCGGGTATGCCGACCTGTTTTTTAACCGCAGCTTCCTTGACCCGCTGGTAAAACATGAATTCCCCAAAGCGCTGTGCGAGATCCTTGCCGCCCACGACAGCCTGCCGACGACCAGCAAAGACGACGCGGCGTTGATCCTCAGCGCGGATATCGATTTTCTTGGGGTAAACTATTATGTGCCGCGGCGGGTAAAAGCGCGTGAGAGCGAATATGACCTCGATTATTTCACCCCGGAATACTATTTCGAAAACGCGGTGAACCCGCAGGGCCGCTTTAATCCTTATCGTGATAACAACGAGATCCTGCCGCAGGCGATCTATGACATTGCCGCCAATATTCGCGATAACTACGGCAATATTAAGTGGTATCTCGCGGAAATCGGCATCGCGATGGATCGACAATCAGAGGGCGAGCCCGGGGCGGACGGGGTGATAGACGATACTTTCCGCATTCAGCTGATGGAGGAGCATCTGGTGCAGCTGCATCGGGCGATAGCCGACGGCGCGAACTGCTTTGGCGTGCACCAGTGGACGTTTATCGACAACTGGTCGTGGATCAATGCCTTCAAACGGCGCTACGGCTTCTGGCGACTGGATCTGGAGACCGGCGAGCGACAGATAAAACGCAATGCGCTGTGGTTTGCCGAACTGGCGACCAGCAACGGTTTTACCAGCGATAAATAGCGCGCTGCGCCAGCGCTCCCTCTCACCGGCGCGGAAAGGGGGAGCGCGCGAGGTTACACCAGTTCGTCTTTATTAATACCCAGCCGCTTCATGCGTGACAGGAGCGTGGTGCGCTTGAGCCCCAGCCGCTGGGCGGCGCCTTTCGGCCCGGCCACCACGCCGTTGCTCTCCTTCAGCACCCGGACGATCAGTTGATATTCATCCTCACCTTCCTCAGGCAGGACCGCCGGCGTCCGCGGGGCTTCCACGATATCCCGCTCCGGCAGGGAGAGCTGCAGTACGTTGCCGCGGGTGAGCAATACCGCCCGTTCGATAACGTTTTCCAGCTCGCGCACGTTGCCCGGCCACTCCATGCGCGTCAGAGTGCGCAGGGTTTCCGCCGGAATGCTGTCGATATTGCGCCCCATGCGGCGGGCGATTTTAAAGGTAAACGCCTTCACCAGCAGCGGGATATCGTCGGGACGTTCGCGCAGCGGCGGCAGGTGGATCGGGAACACGTTGAGCCGGTAGTAGAGATCGCTGCGGAATTCCCTGTCGATAACCATCTGCTTGAGATCGCGGTTGGTGGCGGCGATCAATCGAACGTCGGTCTGAATCAGCTTGTTGCTCCCCAGACGTTCGAACTCCTGCTCCTGGAGGACGCGCAGCAGTTTGGGCTGCAGTTCCAGCGGCATATCGCCCACTTCATCGAGGAACAGGGAGCTTTTGTCCGCCAGTTCGAAGCGGCCGATACGCTGGGCGCTGGCCCCGGTGAACGCGCCGCGTTCGTGGCCGAACAGATCGCTCTCCAGCAGCCCGGCGGGCATCGCCGCGCAGTTCATCTTCACCATCCGCCGACCGTTGCGTCCGCTGAGGTTGTGGATAGCGCGGGCGATAAGCTCTTTGCCGGTGCCGGTTTCGCCGAGGATCAGCACGGTGCTGTCGCTCTGCGCCACCATCTCTACCTGCTTGAGCACATTGTTCATCGCCTCGCTGCGGCCGATAATCTCCCCGAATTCGCTCTCGACATTATTGAGCTGCTCGGTGAGGGCGAGGTTCTCATCCACCAGCCGCTCTTTCAGGCGCTGAATTTCGCGGTAGGCGAGGGCGTTATCGATAGCGATCGACACCCGCTCGGCGATCTGCCGCAGCAGCTTGAGATTGGTGGTGGTGAAAACCTGTTCGTCGCACTGCGCCAGCTTAAGCACCCCGAGCAGGGTATTGCCGGACATCAGCGGCAGCAGGCACAGGGTCTGGATCTTATTGCCCCACATCTCGAAGAGCATTTTCTCATACGGCGCGAGGGTGTCATGTTCGTGCAGATTAAGCAGCAGCATCTCTTTGCTTTTGAACACGCGCTCGGTGAGGGTGCCGGCTTCATCCACCTCGCTCTGGTCGTGAACCGGGTGGCTGGCGTCAAGATAATGCGTGGAATAGATGTTGAGCTTCCCCTTGCGGTCGCTGCGCAGCACCACGCTGATGGCGTCGATCCGGAAGTAGCGATGGATCTCTTTCGCCACCTCGCTGACCAGCTCGTCGATATCCAGTCGCGAGAGCACCGCGTTAGTGATCGCCACCAGGATGCGAAAGTTGTCGCGCTCGTGGCACAGCAGATCGTAATCGACGTTATTGCTGACCCGGTTCTGAATCTGTTCGGTGACGACGGCGACGATCTGCGCGAAGGTATGCAGCCGCTGGAACTCTTTCTCGCTCCACGGCCGGTTGTCACGGCGGAGGAATTCGCAGCCGCCGAAGATCCGCCCGTCCGCCGCCAGCGGCAGCAGCGAATAGTATCCGAACGGACGATACAGTCCGCTGCGGATAAGCTGCGGCCAGGTGTCAGCAAAGGTTTCATGATCGCAATGCAGGGCATCCGGCCGGGAGAGTAAGCGACGCACCGGACCGTGGGCCAGGACGGTTTCATCCTCGTAGCTTACCGGATGGCCGGCCTCATCGCAGGCGTACCTGGCCGCGCGGTGATTACCCGCGTTCCACAGGATGATGGCCGCCTCATCGGCCAGCGCGGACTGTTGCACCAGACGGGTCAGTGTTTCGCTTAGCGCGGCCAGATCGGGCTGCTGTAATAAAAGCCGGGTGATATCGAACAGCCCCTGCTGGCCGAGATCGCTCATCGGTGTATACGACATTGCTTACGTCCAAAACGCGCCGACAACGCGGCGCATAAGAAAATGATGGTACAAATAATAGTATGTTAATAAAGCGGTTATTGCCGCTTTAACCCATCCATGGGCGCCCGCTGGTTTGGGCAAAATAATTACGCTGGCTTTTTCCCGGCTCGCGCTGCGCTTAGCCGGGCTACATGTGCGCGCAGTTTTGTAGCCCGGAAAAGGCGCCAGCCGCTATCCGGGACCCGACGCCGTCGTTAACAAATTCTCGGCAGCGGTTCGGCGTGGGGAAGATCGAGCGTCCGCTTCACGCCGTACAGCCCAACGGAACGTACGCCCGGGCGGACGACCACTTCGCCGATTATCGCCGCATCGCGTCCTAACGCGTGAGACCGCAAATGCGCCAGCACGTTTTCCGCCTCGTCGCGGGCGACGGCGAGCACCAGCTTGCCTTCATTGGCGAAGTTCAGGGCGTCCAGACCAAGCAGCTCGCAGACGCCGCGCACCGTGTCGTTGACCGGCAGCGTTGCCTCCTGCAGTTCGATGCCGCAGCCGCTGGCGGCGGCGAACTCATGGGCGACCGCGTTAACCCCGCCGCGGGTGGCGTCGCGCAGGGCTTTCACTCCGCTCAGCGGGCGCAGGGTCTGGATAAGCGGCGTCAGCACCGCGCAGTCGCTGGACAGCGCGCCGTCCAGCCCCATCTGCTCGCGCAGGTTAAGGATGGTGGCGCCATGATCCCCCAGCGTGCCGCTGACCAGCAGCACATCACCGGCGCTAATCTGCTGCGTCCCCCAGCGAATGTCCGCCGGGATGGCGCCGATGCCGGCGGTGTTAATAAACAGCTTATCCGCCGCGCCGCGCGGCACCACTTTAGTGTCGCCGGTGACGATGGCGATCCCTGCCGCCCGGGCGGTGTCGGCCATGCTGGCGACCACCGCTTCCAGGGTGGCCATCTCCAGCCCCTCTTCGAGAATAAAGCCGCAGGAAAGATAGCGCGGGATGGCGCCGCTGACCGCCACATCGTTGGCGGTACCGCAGACGGCAAGCTTGCCGATATTGCCGCCGGGAAAGAACAGCGGGTCAATCACGTAGCTGTCGGTGGAGAAGGCGAGGCGGTCCCCCTGGGCGGCGAGCGCCGCCAGATCGAGGCGCGCCTGATCCTCCTGCTCCGCCAGCCAGGGGTTGGCGAAGGCCTGCATAAACAGGTCGCCGATCAGCTGCTGCATTGCCTGTCCCCCGCTACCGTGGGCTAACTGGACGCTTTTCATACTTCATTTTCCTGACTGCGATATTGATACCAGGCGGCGCAGGCCCCTTCAGAGGAGACCATTAGCGCGCCAAAGGCGCTTTGCGGATTGCAGGTGCTGGCGAAGAGCGGGCACTGGTGCGGTTTACAGCGGCCGGTCAGCACCTCGCCGCAGCGGGCGCGCGGGTCGTCGCACACGCGCTGCGGCGCCGGGCGAAAATGCGCCTCGGCATCGAAGCGCTGATAGGCTGGCGTAAGCTGCACGCCGGAGTCGCTGATGACCCCCAGGCCGCGCCATTCGCTGTCGCCATCCAGGCGGAAGACGTCGGCCATCGCCGCCTGCGCCAGCGGGTTGCCCTCATCCGGCACCACGCGACGGTACTGATTTTCCACATCGCTGCGCTGCGCTATTGTCTGCTCAACCAGCATCACCGCGCCTTGCAGTAGATCAAGCGGTTCGAAACCGGCGACCACTAAAGGACGGTGATAGTCGCTGGCGATAAAGCCGTAGGCCTCGGTGCCGATCACCATACTGACGTGGCCCGGGGCGAGAAAGGCGTCGATACTGTTGTCCGGCTGGTCCAGCAGGCTGCGCAGGGTCGGCAGCAGGGTGATGTGCTGGCAGAAAAAGTAGAAGTTATCGACGTTGCGCTCTCGCGCCTGACGCAGGGTCAGGGCGGTAGCGGGCATGGTGGTTTCGAAACCAAGACCAAAAAAGACCACCTCGCGCTGCGGATTTTGCTGCGCCAGCCGCAGAGCGTCCATCGGCGAGTAAACGATGCGGACATCGGCGCCGCGGGCTTTCGCCTGCAGAAGCGAGCCGTTTTTACCCGGCACGCGCATGGCGTCGCCGAAGGTGCAGAAGATCACTCCCGGGCGGCTGGCAATCTCAATGCAGGCGTCGATGCGCCCCATCGGCAGGACGCACACCGGGCAGCCGGGACCATGAATAAATTCGATGTTCTCCGGCAACAGCTGGTCGAGCCCGAATTTAAAAATGGCATGGGTATGGCCGCCGCAGACCTCCATGATGCGCAGCGGTCGCGCGGCGGTGTGCGGCAGCAGACGAGCACGCTGCTGAAGATGGGCCACCAGCTGCATCACCTGTTCGGGGGCGCGGTATTCATCTACGTAACGCATTATCGCTCCTCGCCGTACAGCAGCGCGCCGACGTCCGGCTCCACATCAAACATATTTTGCAGCGCCTCGAGGGTGTCACGGGCTTCGGCTTCATTAATGACGCTCATGGCGAAGCCGACGTGCACCAGCACCCACTGGCCGAGCCGCGGCTGGCCCTGCTCATCAACGGCGCCGACCAGCGTCAGGTCGACGTCGCGCTGAATACCGCAAACTTCCACCTTCGCCAGCACGCCGTCGATGGCGCAAATTTGTCCCGGAATGCCTATGCACATCGCTGCGTCTCCAGCCAGGTGAGCCACTGCTCCATGCCTTCGCCGCTGGTGGCGGAGACAAGAATAATTTCAATATGCGGATTGACCTCGCGGGCGCAGGCCAGGCACCGCTCAACGTCGAAATTGAGATACGGCAGCAGGTCGACTTTGTTGAGCAGCATCAGGCTGGCGGCGGCGAACATATGCGGATACTTCAGCGGTTTGTCTTCGCCTTCGGTGACCGACAGCACCGCCACCTTATGGCGCTCGCCGAGATCAAAGCTGGCCGGGCAGACCAGGTTGCCGACGTTTTCGATAAACAGAATGCCGCGGTCAGCCAGCGGCAGGCGCGGGGCGGCATCGGCGATCATCTGGGCGTCGAGATGGCAGCCTTTCCCGGTATTGACCTGAATCGCCGGGGTGCCGGTGGCGCGAATGCGGGCGGCGTCATTGACCGTTTGCTGATCGCCTTCAATCACCGCGCAGTCGGCGCGTCCTTTCAGCCGGGTGAGGGTTTCGGTGAGCAGGGTGGTTTTGCCGGAGCCGGGGCTGGAAACCAGATTCAGCACCAGCTGCTGTTTTGCTGCGAAGCGTGCGCGGTTGCGTGCCGCCAGGCGGTTGTTTTTATCCAGCACGTCGATCTCCACTTCCAGCATCCGCCGCTGGCTCTGCCCCGGGGCGTGGGTACCCGCTTCGCCGTGGCCGTAATGCAGGTCGCCCTCTGGCGTGCGGGTGGGGGCGAAGTGGTCGATTTTGACACCGGTGATGGTCATCGTCTGGCGTGGGGCGGGCGCGAAGGGGGCGCTGCGGAACGCGGAATGCGGGTTTCGTTCGTCTCCTTCAATATAGAGGTTGCCTTCGCCACAGCCGCATGTTGTACACATAATTTACTCCAATTCTAAACGCTGAATCTGTAAGCCGTCATCCGCCACGATCTGCAGCTGGTCGTTATTGCAGTGCGGGCAGCGGCGAACGTGCTGCGAGACAAGATGGACGTACTGCTGACAGCGATCGCACCAGCATTCAGCCTGTTGTTCGGTGATATGCAATTCACACCCCTCCGCCAGCGTGCCGCGGCAGACCAGCTCAAAGCAGAAGGTCAGGGCGCTGGCTTCCACGCAGGAAAATGCGCCGACCTTAAGCCACACGCCGGTAACCCGCCGCGCGCCGGCCTGCTGCGCCTGTTGTTCAATAATTTCCAGCGCCCGCTGGCTGAGGGTGATTTCGTGCATAGTCGCCTCCGTATCGCGATGCGCCTTCTATGCAATAACGATGCCAGAATGAAATCGTCGTGGCAGTCAATGTCGATGTCGACGCCCCGGGGCTGTCATCGACATGTCGTATCGGCAGAGGTCGATATAAAAACATAGTTAAATCAATTAAATAAAATCTGGCATGAAAAATGCTTAGAGGGTGCATCTCATGCTACGGAGAAACCGATATGACTATTTGGGAAATAAGTGAAAAGGCGGATTACATCGCCGACCGTCACCGGCAGCAGCAGGAGCAGTGGCACATCTACTGTAACTCGCTGGTTCAGGGGATCACCTTGTCGAAGGCCCGCCTGCATCACGCGATGAGCTGCGCGCCGGACAAAGAGCTGTGCTTCGTGCTGTTCGGCCATTTTCAGGTGTTCGTCGCCCTCGCGGAAGGCTTCAACAGCCACACCATCGAGTACTACGTCGAAAACAAAAACGGCGGTGATAAGTATCTGATTGCTCAGGCCACCCTCGCAATGGATGGCACGGTGGACGGCCGCATTAGCAACCGCTCCCGCGACCAGGTGCTGGAGCACTATCTGGCGATTATCGCCACCGTCTATGACCGTCTGTATGACGCCATGGAACAAGACCAACCGGTGGATTTAAGCCATCTGGCGCTGACCCACTGATCGTAAGGTGTCGACACGTGTCGAAAATGA
Source organism: Klebsiella sp. K47 (assembly GCF_051858335.1). Taxonomy (NCBI): domain Bacteria; kingdom Pseudomonadati; phylum Pseudomonadota; class Gammaproteobacteria; order Enterobacterales; family Enterobacteriaceae; genus Klebsiella; species Klebsiella sp. K47. Next base: position 136,601 of record NZ_JBPYUI010000006.1, on the reverse strand, counting down.
CACCTGCGCAACCTGATTTCGTCAAAAATGACTTTCACCCGAGGATGACCCGGTGAACCGTTTTGTAATTGCTGACTCCACTGTCTGTATCGGCTGCCGCACCTGCGAAGCCGCCTGCTCTGAGACGCATCGCCAGCACGGCCTGCAGGCTATGCCGCGGCTGCAGGTGATGCGTAATGAAAAAGAATCGGCACCGCAGATGTGCCACCACTGTGAAGATGCTCCCTGCGCCACCGTCTGCCCGGTTAACGCCATCCAGCGCGTCGATGGCGCGGTCCAGCTCAACGAGAGCCTGTGCGTAAGCTGCAAACTGTGCGGCATTGCCTGCCCGTTCGGCGCCATTGAATTTTCCGGCAGCCGCCCGCTGGATATCCCGGCGAATGCCAATACCCGGCTGGCGCCCCCCGCGCCGCCGGCGCCGGCGCGCGTCAGCTCGCTGCTCGACTGGGTACCGGGCGTGCGCGCTATTGCCGTGAAATGCGACCTCTGTCACTTCGATGACCAGGGCCCGGCCTGCGTGCGGACCTGTCCGACCAACGCGCTGATGCTGGTGGATAGCCGTGATATCGCCCAGGCCAGCAAGCGTAAACGCCAGCTGACCTTTAATACCGACCTTGGCGACTTGTCGCTGTTCCAGGCGCAACAGGGGGAGAGGGAATGAGTGTAATTGGATTAGTGAATCAGGCGGTGGCGTGGTATGCCGCCAGCGCCGTACTGGCCTTTCTGTTTGCCATGCGCAAACCGCTCAGCGGCGCCATTGCCGGGATCGGCGGCGCGGTGGCCAGCGCTATGCTGGTGGTCGCCGGCGGCGCCGCGCTGCTGATGCCGGAGCGGATCCACGGCGGCATGCTGCAGTTTCTCCACCTGACGATACGGGTGGGGGGCGTCAACGCGCTGTGGCTGCTGGCCATCGGCCTGTCGGCGCTGCCGGTGTCGCTGTTTAATATTAGCTGGCATCGCCACCCGCAGGTGAAGGCCAACGGCCCGCTGGTCAACCTGCTGCTGGCCGCCGCGACCTGCGCGGTGGTGGTGACCAATATCGGTTCACTGGTGGTGATGGCGGAGATCATGGCGCTCTGCGCGGCGTTTCTCACCGGCTGCGCCGCCTCCGGTAAGCTGTGGTTTGCCCTGGGGCGTCTCGGTACTTTGCTGATGGCCTGGACCTGCTGGCTGGTGTGGTCAACCTACGGCACCCTCGAGCTGGCGCAGATCAACCTTCAGGCGGTGGATATGATGCAGAACCCGCTGCTCTGGCTGCCGGGTCTGGTGGGGTTCGCCCTGCTGGCCGGGGCGATCCCGCTGCACGGCTGGGCGCCGCAGGCTCACGCCGGGGCCAGCGCGCCGGCCGCCGCGCTGTTTTCCACGGTGGTAATGAAGGTTGGTCTGTACGGCATGCTGACCGTTTCGCTGGCCGGCGGCGTGCCGCCGCTGTGGTGGGGCGTGATGCTGCTGGCGCTGGGGATGATCACCGCCTTTATCGGCGGACTGTATGCGCTGATGGAGCATAACATTCAGCGCCTGCTGGCCTATCACACCCTGGAGAATATCGGCATTATCCTGCTGGGGCTGGGCGCCTTCGTCACCGGCGTGGCGACCCGCAACAGCACGCTGATGGTGCTGGGCTTTATCGGCGGCATGTATCACCTGATTAACCACAGCCTGTTCAAAACCACGCTGTTCCTCGGTGCCGGAGCGGTGTGGTTCCGCACCGGTCATCGCGATATCGAGAAGCTGGGCGGCATCGGTAAAAAAATGCCGCTGATCTCCCTCGCCATGCTGGTGGGGCTGATGGCAATGGCGGCCCTGCCGCCGCTGAACGGCTTCGCCGGCGAATGGGTTATCTATCAATCCTTCTTCAAAATGAGCACTGGCGACCTGTTTATCGGCCGTCTGCTGGGGCCGCTACTGGCCGTTGGCCTGGCGATCACTGGCGCACTGGCGGTGATGTGTATGGCGAAAGTCTACGGCGTGACCTTCCTCGGCGCACCGCGGACGAAAGAGGCGGAAAACGCTACCTGCGCCCCCTGGCTGATGACCCTGAGCGTGGTGCTGGCGGCGGTGTTCTGCCTCGTTGGCGGCATCGCCGCGCCGTGGCTGCTGCCGCTGGTGAGCGGCGCCTTCCCGGTGCAGGCTCAGGTATCGAGCGTGGTGTCGCAGCCGATGATCGCGCTGCTGCTTATTGCCTGCCCGCTGCTGCCGTTCCTGCTGATGATCTTCTTTAAAGGCGATCGCCTGGCGGCGCGCTCGCGCGGCGCGGCGTGGGTCTGCGGTTACGACCACGAGCAGTCGATGGTGGTAACGGCCCACGGCTTTGCCATGCCGGTGAAAGAGGCCTTTGCGCCGTTGCTGAAGCTGCGTCACTGGCTGAACCCGGTGCGTCTGGTGCCGGGCTGGCAATCGGCCTCGGCGCCGGCGCTGCTGCGCGGGATCGCGCTGGTTGAGCTGGCGGTGCTGGTGGTGATTGTCATTTCGCGAGGAGCCTGAGAATGAGTCTGTTAATTGCATTGCTACAGGCGCTGGTGCTGTTTGCCGTCGCGCCGCTGTTGTCCGGGATCGTTCGCGTCGCCCGCGCGCGGCTGCATAACCGCCGTGGACCGGGGGTACTGCAGGAGTATCGCGATATCCTGAAACTGCTGGGCCGCCAGAGCGTCGGTCCTGACGCCTCGGGCTGGGTGTTTCGCCTGACGCCGTACGTCATGGTGGGCGTGATGCTGACCATCGCCACCGCGCTGCCGGTGGTGACGGTAGACTCCCCGCTGCCGGTGCTGGGGGATCTCATCACCCTGATCTACCTGTTCGCCATCGCCCGTTTCTTCTTTGCCATTTCCGGTCTGGACACCGGCAGCCCGTTTACCGCGCTGGGCAGCAGTCGCGAAGCGATGCTCGGCGTGCTGGTGGAGCCGATCCTGCTGTTGGGCCTGTGGGTGGCGGCGCAGGTCGCCGGCTCGACCCATATCAGCGCCATCACCGATACCCTTTACCACTGGCCGGCGGCGCGCAGCATTCCACTGATTCTGGCGTTATGCGCCTGCGCCTTCGCCACCTTTATCGAGATGGGCAAACTGCCGTTCGATCTGGCGGAAGCGGAGCAGGAGCTGCAGGAAGGGCCGCTGTCGGAATACAGCGGTAGCGGCTTTGGCATCCTGAAGTGGGGCATCAGCCTCAAACAGCTGGTGGTGCTGCAGATGTTTGTCGGGGTCTTCTTCCCGTGGGGCCAGATGACCAGCTTCAGCGTCGGCGGCCTGCTGCTGGCGCTGGTGGTCGCCATCGTTAAGCTGGTGGTTGGGGTGCTAATTATCGCGCTGTTTGAAAACAGCATGGCGCGTCTGCGTTTTTGTGCCACCTCCCGCGTCACCTGGGCCGGGTTTGGTTTCGCCTTTTTAGCTTTCGTCTCCTTGCTGGTGGCGTGATTAAGAGAGTTTGAGCATGTCTGAAGAAAAAATCGGTCAACACTACCTTGCGGCGCTGCACCAGGCCTTTCCCGGCGTGGTGCTGGACGAAGCCTGGCAGACTAAAGACCAGTTAACCATCACCGTGAAGGTCAACTACCTGCCGGAAGTGGTGGAGTTTCTCTACTACCAGCAGGGCGGCTGGCTGTCGGTGCTGTTCGGCAACGATGAACGTAAGCTCAACGGCCACTACGCGGTCTATTACGTGCTGTCGATGGAGCAGGGCACCAAATGCTGGATCACCGTGCGCGTGGAAGTGGACGCCAACAAACCGGAATACCCGTCGGTGACGCCGCGCGTCCCGGCGGCGGTATGGGGCGAGCGCGAAGTGCGTGATATGTACGGCCTGGTGCCGGTCGGCCTGCCGGACGAACGCCGGCTGGTGCTGCCGGACGACTGGCCGGACGAACTCTATCCGCTGCGCAAAGACAGCATGGATTATCGCCAGCGTCCGGCGCCGACCACCGACGCCGAAACCTACGAGTTTATTAACGAGCTCGGCAGCAAGAAAAACAACGTGGTGCCGATTGGCCCGCTGCACGTCACCTCTGATGAACCTGGCCACTTCCGCCTGTTCGTTGACGGCGAGAACATTATCGACGCCGACTACCGCCTGTTCTACGTCCATCGCGGGATGGAAAAGCTGGCGGAAACCCGCATGGGTTATAACGAAGTGACCTTCCTGTCGGACCGGGTGTGCGGCATCTGCGGCTTCGCCCACAGCACCGCTTACACCACCTCGGTGGAGAACGCGATGGGCATCGTGGTGCCGGAGCGGGCGCAGATGATCCGCGCCATTCTGCTGGAGGTGGAACGCCTGCACTCGCACCTGCTGAACCTCGGTCTGGCCTGCCACTTTACCGGCTTTGACTCCGGCTTTATGCAGTTCTTCCGCGTGCGCGAAACCTCGATGAAGATGGCAGAGATCCTTACCGGCGCGCGTAAAACCTACGGCCTGAACCTGATCGGCGGGATCCGCCGCGACCTGCTGAAAGAGGACATGATCCAGACCCGTCAGCTGGCGCAGCAGATGCGTCGCGACGTGCAGGAGCTGGTGGATATGCTGCTCAGCACGCCGAATATGGAACAGCGTACCGTCGGTATTGGCCGTCTGGATCCGGAAATCGCCCGCGACTTCAGCAACGTCGGCCCGATGGTGCGCGCCAGCGGCCACGCCCGCGACACCCGCGCCGACCACCCGTTTGTCGGTTACGGCCTGCTGCCGATGGAAGTTCACAGCGAACAGGGCTGCGACGTGATATCTCGCCTCAAGGTGCGGATCAACGAGGTTTACACCGCGCTGAATATGATTGATTTCGGTCTCGATAACCTGCCGGGCGGCCCGCTGATGGTGGAGGGGTTCACCTATATTCCGCACCGCTTCGCGCTGGGCTTCTCCGAGGCGCCGCGCGGCGACGATATCCACTGGAGCATGACCGGCGACAACCAGAAACTGTACCGCTGGCGCTGCCGGGCGGCGACTTACGCCAACTGGCCGACCCTGCGCTATATGCTGCGCGGCAACACCGTTTCCGATGCGCCGCTGATCATCGGCAGCCTCGACCCGTGCTACTCCTGTACTGACCGCATGACCGTGGTCGATGTACGCAAGAAGAAGAGCAAAGTGGTGCCATACAAAGAGCTGGAGCGCTACAGCATCGAGCGTAAAAACTCGCCGCTGAAATAAGGAATCGCCATGTTTACCTTTATTAAAAAAGTTATTAAGACCGGCACCGCGACGCACGCCTACCCGCTGGAGCCGATGCCGGTAGACAAAAACTTTCGCGGCAAGCCGGAGCATACGCCACAGCAGTGTATCGGCTGCGCGGCCTGCGTGAACGCCTGCCCGTCGAACGCCCTGACGGTCGAGATCGATCTGGCCACTAACCAGCTGGCGTGGCAGTTTAACCTCGGGCGCTGCATCTTCTGCGGTCGCTGTGAAGAGGTGTGCCCGACGGCGGCGATTAAGCTGTCGCCGGAGTATGAGCTGGCGGTGTGGAAGAAAGAGGATTTCCTCCAGCAGTCGCGCTTCGCTATCTGCCACTGCCGGGAGTGCCAGCGTCCGTTCGCGGTGCAGAAGGAGATCGACTACGCCATCGCGCTGCTCAAGCATAACGGCGATACCCGCGCCGAGCTGCACCGCGAAAGCTTCGAAACCTGCCCGGAATGCAAGCGCCAGAAATGCCTGGTGCCGTCCGATCGTATTGAACTGACCCGCCATATGAGGGAGGCCAGCTGATGAGCACTTTACTTGGCCCGCGCGATGAAAACGGCATTCCCGTGCCGATGACGGTGGATGAATCCATCGCCAGCATGAAGGCCTCGCTACTGAAGAAGATTAAACGTTCGGCCTACGTCTACCGCGTCGACTGTGGCGGCTGCAACGGCTGCGAAATCGAAATTTTCGCCACCCTTTCGCCGCTGTTCGACGCTGAACGCTTCGGGATTAAGGTGGTGCCTTCGCCGCGCCATGCCGATATTCTGTTGTTTACCGGGGCAGTGACTCGCGCGATGCGCTCCCCGGCGCTGCGCGCCTGGCAGTCGGCGCCGGATCCGAAGATCTGTATCTCCTACGGCGCCTGCGGCAACAGCGGCGGCATCTTCCACGACCTGTACTGCGTCTGGGGCGGTACCGATAAAATCGTACCGGTCGACGTCTATATTCCGGGCTGCCCGCCGACGCCAGCCGCCACGCTGTACGGCTTCGCCATGGCGCTTGGCCTGCTGGAGCAGAAAATTCATGCCCGTCTGCCGGGTGAGCTCGACGAACAGCCGACCGAGCTGCTGCATGCCGATATGGTGCAGCCTCTGCGGGTGCGCATCGATCGCGAAGCGCGGCGTCTGGCGGGCTATCGCTATGGACGGCAGATTGCCGATGACTATATGCGTCTGCTTGGCCAGGGCGACAGCCAGGTGCTGCGCTGGCTGGAGGCGGAGAAAGATCCGCGTCTGACCGAGATCGTCACCCATCTCAACCAGGTGGTCGAGGGGGCGCGTATCCGATGAGCGAGACGGTGGTGTTCAGTCAGCTGAGCCGTAAATTTATTGATGAGAACGACGCCACGCCGGATCAGGCGCAGCAGGTGGTCTATTACAGCCTGGCGATTGGCCACCACCTCGGCGTCATCGACTGTCTGGAGGCGGCGCTGAGCTGCCCATGGGACGCGTATCTGGCATGGATCGCCACCCTTGAGGCCGGAAGCGCCGCGCGGCGCAAAATGGAGGGCGTGCCGAAGTATGGCGAAATCGTCATCGACAGCAGTCATGTGGCGATGCTGGCCAACGCCTTTGATAAAGCGCAGTCCGCGCAGACCCCGCAGCAGCAGGCGTGGAGCAAAACCCTGCTCAGCATGCTGCATGATATTCACCAGGAGAGCGCCATCTACCTGATGGTGAGGAGATTACGTGACTGACGTTTTACTCTGTGTCGGCAACAGCATGATGGGCGACGACGGCGCCGGCCCGCTGCTGGCGGAGATGTGCGCGGCGAACCCGGCCGGCCAGTGGGTGGTCATCGACGGCGGCAGCGCGCCGGAAAACGACATCGTGGCGATCCGCGAATTACGCCCCGAACGCCTGCTGATTGTCGATGCCACCGATATGGGCCTAAACCCCGGCGACATTCGCATCATCGATCCCGACGACATCGCCGAGATGTTTATGATGACCACCCATAACATGCCGCTCAACTATCTGGTCGATCAGCTGAAAGAAGACGTCGGCGAGGTGATTTTCCTCGGCATTCAGCCGGATATCGTCGGTTTTTATTATCCGATGACCCAGCCGGTGAAAGAGGCCGTTGCCCGGGTGTATCAGCAGCTGGCAGGCTGGCAGGGCAAGGGCGGCTTTACTCAGCTGGAGGCCGCGGACGACTAGCCCTGCGGCGAACCGGGCTCTCCGCCGGCGCACGACTGGCCGGAAGGGAGCCCCGTTCCCGGCGCTGCCAGCTCAAGATTCTCTATCACTAATTTACCGGGCGACACCGAGACTCTGACCTGCGTGCCGACCGGAAACCCCGCCTGCTCCAGCCAGTCGCCGTTTAAGCTTAATGCCGCGTGGCGGGTGTAGCGCCGCGTCTCCCGCGTTTTGCGGTCCTCATGGCGTTTTCTGACATATCCCACGGTTAACTGGCGAATGGCCCTGGCTATCCCTCTGGCTGCGGTAGGGTGCTGTGCGCTCATGATGTGCTCCTTGCTGAAGATACCCCGGTAAAAGTACTGGATAAAATACCAGTTATTGTAAACAGGTGGCAAACCAGAAACTGGAATCAGGCTCGAGAAAAAAGCATGTAATGGATGCAACAGATAGCCGACGTCCGTCCCCCGGTTATCGCGGGGAACGGGCGCGCGTGGGCGAGGGTGCTTAGTCGAGATCGGCGCCGTTACTGGCTATCACCTTCTGGTACCAGAAGAATGACTTTTTACGCTTACGCGCCAGGGAGCCGTTGCCGGCATCGTCGCGATCGACATAGACAAAGCCGTAGCGCTTGCTCATCTCGCCGGTGGACGCCGAGACCAGATCGATGCAGCCCCAGCTGGTGTAGCCCATTACCGGAATGCCGTCGCCGATAGCATCGCGCATTGCCCTGATGTGCTCGCGCAGGTAGCTGATGCGATAGTCGTCATTGATGTCCCCATTGGCATCGATCTCATCGCGGGCGCCAAGCCCGTTTTCCACCAGGAACAGCGGTTTCTGATAGCGGTCGTACATCATGTTCATGGTGATGCGCAGGCCCAGCGGGTCGATGCCCCAGCCCCATTCGCTGGCCGGAATGTGCGGGTTCTTCAGCGACTTGACGATGTTGGCGGCATTGGTGTTGCTGGCGTTCATCTCCGCCGAGGCGCAGCGCGACGCGTAGTAGCTAAAGGAGACGAAATCGACGGTGTTTTTTAGGATCTCGTCATCGCCCGGCTGTTTCGCAATCGTGACCCCTTTTTCCCGGAACACCCGCGCGGCCCACACCGGATAGGCGCCGCGGGCCTGGACATCGATAAAGAACAGGTTTTCGCGGTCCTTCTCCAGCGCCATCCATACATCTTCCGGCTTGCAGGAGTAAGGGTAGAAATTACCGCCGGCCAGCATACAGCCGACCTGATTTTGCGGGTTAATCTCATGGGCGATTTTCGTCGCCAGCGCGCTGGCCACCAGCTCGTGATGCGCGGCCTGATACTTCACCTGCTCCTGATTTTCTCCCTCCTCAAACACCAGACCGGCGCCGGAGTAGGGGCTGTGCAGCATGATGTTGATTTCATTGAAGGTGAGCCAGTATTTCACCAGGCCGTCAAAAGCTTCAAAGCAGGTGCGGGCGTAGTGGCTGAAAAAATCCACCATTTTGCGGTTGCGCCAGGAGCCGTACTCCATCACCAGATGCATCGGCACGTCAAAATGGCACAGGGTGACCAGCGGCTCGATACCGTGCTTTTTGCACTCCTCGAACAGTGAGCGATAGAAGGCGATGCCCTGCGGATTCGGCTGCTGTTCGTCGCCGCGTGGGAACAGGCGGCTCCAGGCGATGGAGGTGCGAAAGACGCTGAACCCCATCTCGGCCATCAGGGCGATATCTTCTTTATAGCGATGGTAAAAATCGATCGCCTGGTGGCTGGGGTAAAATTCGTCTTCACGCAGCGTAAAGCGCTTCTCCAGGCCTAATTTTACCGGCAGGCGATGGGCGCCGTGGGGAAGGGTATCCACGGTGGTCAGCCCCTTACCGCCTTCAAGATAAGCGCCTTCAGACTGGTTGGCGGCCAGTGCGCCGCCCCATAAAAATCCCTGTGGGAAACTCGCCATGCATTACCTCATTATCAATAGTGTATTCAGGCGTGGGATGCCTGGGCCCGGGCCTGGCGCGCTCTGGCGTCGGCAGCGGCCTGCTCAACGGGAATGTCCTCAAAGCCAAGGATCAGCGTCAGGGCAAACGACAGCACCACCGACAGCGCCATCACGCCAAACACCCAGACGATGGTCATTGGATTGGCCGGATCGAAAAACTGCACGCTGGTAAACAGCCCCGGCGCCGCCATCGAATGGCTGGCCAGTCCGGCAATGCCTGCCACCGCGCCGCAGATAAAGCCGCTGATTAAGCTGGCGATCAGCGGGCGCTTCAGGCGCACCGCCACGCCGTACAGCGCCGGTTCGGAAATCCCGGCCAGAATCGCCGATGCCGCGGCGGCCAGCGCCGTCTGGCGCAGCTCCGGGTTTTTGGTTTTCCACGCTACCGCCAGCGAAGAGCCGCCGAGCGACAGGTTGGCGCCGATCTCCGACGGCATCACCATACCCTCTTTGCCGGTTTCGGCGATGGTCTGAATGATGGTCGGCGTAAAGACGCGGTGCATACCGGTCATCACCAACAGCGGCCACAGCCCGCCCATGATCGCCACCGACAGCCAGCCGAGATAGCTGTGGATCGTATACACCAGCGCGGAAATGGCGCTGCCGATCCAGATGCCCAGCGGGCCAATCAGCAGGATCGCCAGCGGGGCGGCGATCAGCACGATCAGCATCGGCTTCAGAAAGTTTTTCGTCACCGCCGGGGTAATGCGATCCACCCAGCGCTCGATATACGACAGGCACCAGGTCATCACCAGCGCCGGGATCACCGTGTAGGTGTATTTCACCGCGGTAACCGGAATAAAGGCGAATTCAACGTGTTCTCCCTGGGCGGCTTTGGCCATCAATTCGATAAACCCAGGATGCACCAGCACCCCGGCGATGGCGATAGCCAGCGACATATTAGTTTTGAATTTCACCGCCGCGGAGGCGGCCACCATCAGCGGCAGGAAGAAAAATGCGCCGTCGCCGATAAGCGCCAGCAGGGTCAGCGTCGGCGAGCCTTTCGGCAACGCGCCGCTCATCTCGAGGATCATCGCCAGCAGCTTGACCATCGATCCGCCGATAATCGCCGGGATCAGCGGTGACATGGTGCCGATCAGCGCGTCGAGGATCCCGGCGCCGATGCGTTTCAGGGTCAGCGGCGCTTTGCCCTGCGGCTCAGCCGGGCGCAGGTCGCCAGGCAGCAGATTCACCACCTCGCGGTAGGCCTGGGAGACAGTGTTGCCGATGATCACCTGGCACTGGTTATCGCTGCGCACGACGCCGAGCACCCCGGCCAGGCCTTTCAGGGTAGAGCTATCGACCTGTTCGTCGTCTTTAACCACGAAGCGCAGACGGGTCATACAGTGGGTAACGGCGGCGACGTTGTCGACCCCGCCGATTGCCGCGACTATCTGTTGCGCCAGGGCTGCATAATTTTTCGACATCGGATTTTATCCTGTTTATCAATAGGGTACTGATCTGCCACCGCCCCGCATCGCCGGGCGATACCATGTTTTTATAGGAAACCGGTTCCACAAAATCATGGTGAGTTTCATTTAATTGCACAAGAAATAAAAAAATATGATCTCAATTTTGTGATTTTGATCGCTAAGCGTCGCCGTGAGCCGGATCGCGGTGATGAACAGGGGAGTGCTGTAAAAGCGGGAAACGTGCAGTACACTGCCTGCAACTTTTGCAACAGGAAGAATCACATGGCAACGATGCTGGAGGTCGCAAAGCGCGCGGGGGTATCGAAGGCGACCGTTTCGCGGGTGCTGTCGGGCAACGGCTATGTCAGCCAGGAGACCAAAGACCGGGTGTTTAAGGCGGTGGCGGAGAGCGGCTACCGGCCTAATCTGCTGGCGCGCAACCTGGCGACCAAAACCACGCAAACCCTCGGCCTGGTGGTGACCAATACCCTGTACCACGGCGTCTATTTTAGCGAACTGCTGTATCACGTGGCGCGGATGACGGAGGATAAAGGGCGGCAGCTGATCCTGGCCGACGGCAAGCACAGCGCGCAAGAGGAACGGGAGGCGATCCAGTACCTGCTGGATCTGCGCTGCGATGCGATCATCATCTACCCGCGCTTTCTCACCGTTGATGAGATGGACGAGATCGTTGAGAACCACTCGCAGCCGATCATGGTGCTTAATCGCCGCCTGCGCCGCCACGCCAGCCACTGCGTCTGGTCCGATCAAAAAGCCTCGGCGATGCGGGTAGTGGAGCGGCTGATTGCGCTTGGCCATCGCGATATCGCCTTTATTACCGGCTCCCTTGACTCTCCCACCGGCGTCGAACGCCTCGCCGGCTACAAAGACGCGCTGGCTGGCCACGGCATCGCCCTGAACGAGGCGCTTATCGCCGAAGGGCGCTGGACGCCGGAAACCGGGGCGGCGGGGGTGGAGAGCCTGCGTCAGCGCGGGGTTACCTACAGCGCGCTGGTGGCGAGCAATGACGATATGGCCATCGGGGCGATGAAGCAGCTTCACCAGCTGGGCGTTAAGGTGCCAGAACAGGTCTCGGTGGTGGGGTTTGACGATATTGCTCTTGCGCCGTATATGGTGCCGTCGCTCGCCAGCGTCCGGGTGCCGGTGACGGAGATGATTAAAGAGAGCATCAATCGGCTGATCTTTATGCTGGATGGCGGGGAATTCAACTTTCAGCAAAGCTTTCCCGGAGCGCTGATTGAACGCGAGTCGCTGGTGGCGGGCCCCTGTGCCTGACGTCGTCAGCTGTCATCGTCACTACTGACGATGACAGCAAAGCCCAGCTATAATAGTCTTTATAATCAATATATTAAAAACTTGGAACGTATTATGCATACTCCGGCGCGTAACCTTCTTACTGCTGGAGAAATGGATGAACCGTTTCATTATCGCCGATGCGAGCAAATGTATCGGCTGTCGCACTTGCGAAGTGGCCTGCGTGGTATCCCATCAGGAACATCAGGACTGCGCCTCCCTGACGCCTCACACCTTTCAGCCGCGTATTCACGTGATCAAAGGGGTCAATGTTTCCACGGCGACCGCCTGCCGTCAGTGTGAAGACGCCCCCTGCGCCAATGTCTGCCCGAACGGCGCCATCAGCCGCGATAAAGGCTTTGTCCATGTGATGCAGGAGCGTTGCATCGGCTGCAAAACCTGCGTCGTCGCCTGCCCGTACGGGGCGATGGAGGTGGTGGTGCGCCCGGTGATCCGCCATAGCGGCGCCGGACTGAACGTCGTGGCGGAAAAAGCCGAAGCCAACAAGTGCGATCTCTGCTTCCACCGCGAGAGCGGCCCGGCCTGCATGGAAGTGTGCCCGACGCACGCCCTCGTGTGCGTTGACCGCAACAAACTTGAGCAGATGAATATCGAGAAACGTCGCCGTACGGCGCTGGCCTGGTAAGTCAAGGCATGAACGGGGTGCAAATCCGCATTCGCGGTAAAGTGCAGGGGGTGGGGTTCCGCCCCTTTGTCTGGCAGCTGGCCCGGGCGCAGGCCCGCTGCGGCGATGTCTGTAACGACGGCGACGGCGTACTGGTGCGGCTGGTCGGGGGCGACGACGGTTTTACTGCCGCTCTGGCTGACCACTGCCCGCCGCTGGCGCGGATCGACAGTACCGCCTGCATTCCCTATCGCTGGGCGGCCACGCCGCAGGATTTCACCATCCGCGAGAGTGGGGCGGGACGGATGCGGACTCAGATTGTGCCCGATGCCGCGACCTGCCCGGCGTGCCTCGCGGAGATGAACGATCCCCGGGCACGCCGCTACCGCTACCCCTTTATCAACTGCACCCACTGCGGCCCGCGGTTAACCATTATTCGCGCCATGCCCTACGACCGGCCCTTCACCGCAATGGCGCCGTTCCCGCTCTGTTCCCCTTGTGAAGCGGAATTCCGCGATCCTGCCGATCGCCGTTTTCACGCCCAGCCGGTGGCCTGCCCCGACTGCGGGCCGCGACTGGAATGGCGGGCAGAGGGGGAAACGCTGGACGGCGAGGCGGCGCTGCAGGCGGCTATCGCCCGGCTGGCGGCGGGCGACATCGTGGCGATAAAAGGCATCGGCGGCTTTCATCTGGCCTGCGATGCCGGTAACCCCGCAGCCGTTGCCACGCTGCGGGCGCGAAAACACCGCCCGGCGAAACCGCTGGCGGTAATGCTGCCGACGGCAACGGGCTTACCCGCCGCCGCTGCGGCGCTGATGGGCTCCCCGGCGGCGCCCATCGTACTGATTGCCAAAGCGCAGGTCTCCGGCCTGTGCGACGAAATAGCGCCAGGGCTTGCGGAAGTTGGGGTGATGCTGCCGTCTAATCCGCTGCAGCATTTGCTTCTGCAGGGCCTGGCGCGCCCCATCGTAATGACCTCCGGCAACCTTAGCGGCCGTCCGCCGGCGTTAAGTAATGCTCAGGCGCTCAATGAGTTAGCCGACATTGCCGACGGCTTTCTCTTGCATAATCGCGACATCGTACAGCGGATGGATGATTCACTGGTGCGCTCAAGCGGTGAAATGCTGCGCCGCGCCCGGGGCTACGTCCCGGACGCGCTGCCGCTGCCGCCGGGGCTAGGAGACATCCCGCCGCTGCTGGCTCTCGGCGCGGATATGAAAAATACCTTCTGCCTGGCGCGCGGCAGCGAAGCGGTGCTGAGCCAGCACTTTGGCGATCTTGGCGAGGAAGGTGTTGAACAGCAGTGGCGCAGCGCCCTGCAGCTGATGCAGAGCATTTACGCGTTTGTGCCGCAGCGGGTGGTGGTTGATGCCCATCCCGGCTATCGCTCAACGCAGTGGGCGGCCTCCCTGCCCCTGCCGCTGGAGACAGTGCTGCATCACCATGCCCACGCCGCGGCATGCCTGGCGGAGCACCGCTGGCCGCTTGACGGCGGGGACGTTATCGCCCTGACACTCGACGGTATTGGTATGGGGGAGAACGGCGCGCTGTGGGGCGGGGAGTGCCTGCGGGTCAACTATCGCGAATGCGAACATCTTGGCGGGCTGCCGGCCGTCGCGCTGCCAGGGGGGGACCTGGCGGCACGCCAGCCGTGGCGAAATTTGCTGGCCCACTGTCTGGCCTTTGTCCCTGACTGGCAGGATTATCCGCAGGCCGCCACCCTGCGCCAGCGCAACTGGCCGCTGCTGGCGCAGGCCATCGAGCGCGGGATTAACGCGCCGCGCGCTTCATCCTGCGGACGGCTGTTTGATGCCGTTGCCTGCGCCCTGGATTGCGCGCCGGAGAGCCTGAGCTATGAAGGCGAAGCGGCCTGTCGGCTGGAGGCGCTGGCCGCCAGCTGCCCCGGCGTCAGCCACCCGGTTACGCTGCCGTGGCGCGACGACGCGCTGGATTTAGCGACCTTCTGGCGGCAATGGCTGAGCTGGCAGGCGACTCCGGCGCAGAAAGCCTGGGCATTCCACGACGCCCTGGCCTGTGGACTGGCGGCGATGGCCCGCGACTGCGCCACCGTCCGCGGCATCGACACGATGGTCTGCAGCGGCGGGGTGCTGCATAACCGCCTGCTGGCGGCGCGATTGACCTTTTATCTGGCGGATTTTACTCTGCTGTTTGCACAGCAGTTGCCGGCCGGCGACGGCGCAATCGCCTATGGTCAGGCGGTGATCGCCGCCGCCCGCTGGCAGGCTCAAGGAATACAACCATGATAATGACAGTTTTACGCCAGCAGCCGCGCGCCGCGGGTTTGGTGCTGGGGTTGATCGCGGCGAATTTTCTGGCCTGGTGCTGGGCGCTGCAGGCCTTTGGCGACAGCGGCGCGCTGATGGCCGCCAGCCTGCTGGCCTGGGGCTACGGCCTGCGCCACGCGGTGGACGCCGACCATATTGCGGCGATTGATAACGTGACCCGCAAGATGATGCAGCAGGGGCGGCGGCCTTTCGCCGTCGGGGCGTGGTTTTCGCTGGGCCACTCATCGATTGTGGTGCTGGCCTCGGCGGCGATTGCCGCGACCGCCACCGCCTTCAGCACGCAGATGAGCTGGCTGCATGATACCGGCAGCGTTATCGGCACCGCCGTGTCGGCCCTGTTTTTACTGGCGATGGCCTTTATCAACCTGGTGATTTTACGCAGCGTGTGGCGCAGCTTTCGGGCATGGAAGCGCGGAGAGCCGGTGAGCGACGAAATCGTCAGCGGCGGCGGGGTGATGAGCTGGCTGTTTGGCAAGACCTTCCGTCTGATAAGCCGCAGCTGGCAGATGTACCTGGTCGGTTTCCTGTTTGGCCTCGGTTTTGATACCGCCACCGAAATCGGCGTACTGGGTATCTCCGCCGCCGGTGCGTCGAGCGGGATTTCCGTCTGGTCGATTATGGTCTTCCCGGCGCTGTTCGCCAGTGGTATGGCGCTGGTGGATACCCTCGATAATGTGCTGATGGTCGGCGCCTACGGCTGGGCGTTCAGCAAACCGCAGCGCAAGCTCTATTACAACATGACCATCACCGGCACCTCGGTGGTGGTGGCGCTGTTTATCGGCGGCCTGGAAGCGCTGGGTTTGCTGATGGATAAGTTTGCGCTCAGCGGCGGAATATGGCGCTGGGTAGGGGCGTTAAACGACAACCTCGGCGACGCCGGATTTGTGGTGGTCGGGTTGTTTGTCGCCTGTTGGGCGCTATCGGTGCTTAACTATCGCTGGCGCGGCTACGACAATCTGGCGCGCTAGGCTGGATATGTTCCCGGCTTGCGCTGCGCTTAGCCGGGCTACCAGGACAATACCGTAGCCCGGCTAAGGCGTTTACGCCGCAAGCCGGGAAAACCATCAACTTACCAGTTGTTTGAGCAGCGCAAAGGCTTCCTTCATTTTGTCTTCGCTGACCACAAAGGCGCGCAGCTGGTTTTCGGCATCCACGCCTTTCGCCACCAGCCCCTCTTTGGCGGCTACGATGTTCCACGTCAGATCGTCGCGGCGGGTGTCGCCGGCCAGATGCAGCGGCAGATCCGGGGTTTTCACCTTCACCAGCATTGGCGGCAGCTTGAGTTCTCCCGCCTGCGCCAGCAGATTTTTACTCAGGCACATGGCGCTGAGTAAAATCGGCTGCAGGAACGGCAGTACCACGCCGTTGATTTCCGCACAGTCGCCGAGCGCATAAATCGCCGGGTCGCTGGTTTGCAGCTGGCTATTGACCACAATACCGCGGTTAATCTGCAGTCCGGCGTGGCGCGCCAGCGACGTTTCCGGGCGCAGGCCGGCGGCGGCCACCACCGCATCGACGGTTATCGCGCGCTGGCGATCGAGACTGACGCGAATGCCGTCGGCGGTTTGCTCCAGCCCCTCCAGCTGCGTTTTCAGCATCAGATGTACGCCCATCTCGGTGAGCCGATGCTGCAGGCGGCTGCTGGCCTCCGGCGGCATCAGCGCCGCCAGCACGCTGGCGGAGTTATCGACTACCGTTACCGTTTTACCGGCGCGGCAGAAATCCATCGCCAGTTCGCAGCCAATCAGGCCGCCGCCGACGATCAGCACGCGCTTCGCGTCGTGCAGCTGGCTCTGCGCCGCGCCATATTCGCGCTGGCTATTGAGCGTTAGCATCAGCTCGCGCCCCGGCACCGACGGGATAAACGGCGTCGCGCCGGTGGCCAGCACCAGTTTGTCGTAGCGCCACTGGTTATCGTGGCTCTTCACTAACCGGTTTTCGGCGTCGATATCGCTTACCCAGGTATGGGGAAACAGACGCAGAGTGTACTGCTCGGCGAACTCGCCGGCACTTTGCAGGGTCAGATCGTCGGCCTTCTGTCCGCGGCTGATGACATGGCTGAGGTCCGGTTTGTTGTATTCATCCATGCTATCGGCGGCGATGAGGGTCAGCGGGATTTGCGCATCCTGCTTACGAATATTTTTCACCAGCTGGCGGGCCGCGAAGCCCGAGCCGATGATGACGATGCCATCACTCATTTTGCCTCCGTCGCCAGTACGTCAAAGACATCTTTGCCAAGAGAACACTCAGGGCAGAGGAAATTGTCCGGCACTTCACTCCACGGCGTACCCGGCTGTACATCCTGGTTAGGTTCGCCTTTCGCCGGGTCATAGACCCACTGGCACACGCTGCACTGCATCATGGGACCGAGATCGGCGGCCGCGGCGGCGGCACAGGCGCAGTCCTGTGGTTCCGGCGTTGTCGCTGCTTCAGCAACCGGCAGCGGCGAGAGGGCCCACTGGCGAGCGATGTCGCGACCGTGTTGGCGGCACAGCTCCAGCGCGTCGATATCCGGGCGCCATTTGGCTTTCAGGCTCAGCGACATCTCAAAGCCGGCATCCTGCAGGCGGGTGGACAGGCGGTCTACCGCGCCGCCGCTCCAGCCGTGCGAGCCAAAGGCGCTGGCGCGTTTATTGCGAAAACGCAGCCCGGTCATCTCTTCCACCAGCCCGGCGATTTTCGGCATCATCACGTTGTTCATGGTGGACGTGCCGACAAGTACGCCTTTCGAGCGGAAAACATTGGTGAGGATGTCGTTTTTGTCGCTGCGGGCGACGTTAAAGATTTTCACCGCTACCCGTGGGTCAACCTCGGTGATCCCCTGGGCAATGGCGTCCGCCATCATGCGGGTATTATTGGACATGGTGTCGTAGAAGATGGTGATGCGATCTTCCTGATAATCCGCCGCCCACTCGAGGTATTTCTCGACGATTTGCGTCGGGTTATCGCGCCAGACCACGCCGTGGGAGGTGGCAATCATCTCCACCGGCAGGTTGAAGCCGAGGATTTCAGTAATTTTCGGCGTCACCAGGCGGCTAAAGGGCGTCAGAATGTTGGCGTAGTAACGCTGGCACTGTTCGTACAGTTCAGTCTGGTCCACTTCGTCGTTGAACAGGTGTTCGTCGCAATAGTGCTGGCCGAAGGCGTCGTTGCTGAACAGCACCGCGTCGCCGGACAGGTAGGTCATCATGCTGTCCGGCCAGTGCAGCATCGGCGTTTCCACGAAGATCAGCTGTTTACCGTTACCGATATCGAGAGTATCGCCGGTTTTCACCACGTGGAAGTTCCACTCCGGATGATGATGGTGGCCGTTGATCGAGTCGATGGCGTTGGCAGTGCAGTAGATCGGCGTATCCGGGATCTGCATCATTAGTTCGGTCAGCGCGCCGGCATGGTCCTCTTCGGCGTGGTTAATGACGATATAGTCGAGGTCGGCGAGGTCGATTTCGCGGCGCAGGTTCTGTACGAACTCGCGGCTGAATTTATGATCGACGGTATCGATCAGCACGTTTTTCTCTTCGCGGATGAGATAGCTGTTGTAGCTGCTGCCGCGCAGCGTTTTATATTCGGTGCCGTGGAAATCACGCACTTCCCAGTCACGTTGGCCAACCCAAAGAATGTTATTTTTCACCACAATAGACATAGCAACCTCAATCAATACAGTGTGTTTAAACTCAGTTGACTGGCTTATATCAAGTTGCGTGCCAACTTTTTAATTCATTGATAATTATCTATTTTTAATTTTTTCTGATTTTGGTTGTTGTCAAAATGACAATGGTTAAAATAGTCGATATGACAATGCGTATTGTCAAAATGACAATGGAGCGGCAATGAGTTTTTCCGTCGACGAGCTGGCGAGAATCGCCATAGATTTACAAAGCGATATTGGTCACACCGACCGCTTTTCGCGCCTGATTACTACCCTGCGGCAAATTCTTGGCTGCGATGCCTCGGCGCTGCTGCGCTATGAGGCGCATCAGTTTGTGCCGCTGGCGATCGATGGCCTGGCGCAGGATGTGCTCGGTCGGCGCTTTGCCCTGGAAGGACACCCGCGGCTGGAGGCGATTGCGCGCGCCGGCGATGTGGTGCGCTTCCCGGCGGATAGCGACCTGCCCGACCCCTATGATGGGCTGATCCCCGGTCATGAGAGCCTCAAAGTCCATGCCTGCGTGGGACTGCCGCTGTTTGCCGGGCAGACGCTGATTGGCGCGCTGACCCTGGACGGCATGGATGCCGATCGTTTCGATAGCTTCAGCGATGAAGAGCTGCGGCTGATTGCCGCGCTGGTGGCCGGGGCGCTGAATAATGCGCTGCTTATCGCCCGCCTTGAAGCGCAAAACGTCCTGCCGGCGCAGGCGGTGAATTACCCGCTGCCGGAGCGCCAGGAGATCATCGGCCTGTCGGGGCCCATGCTGCAGCTGAAAAAAGAGATCGATATCGTCGCCGCCTCGGATTTAAACGTGCTGATCAGCGGCGAAACCGGCACCGGCAAAGAGCTGGTGGCGAAGGCGGTGCATCAGGGGTCGCCGCGAGCCGCCAACCCGCTGGTGTACCTCAACTGCGCGGCGCTGCCGGAAAGCGTAGCGGAGAGCGAGCTGTTCGGCCATGTGAAAGGGGCATTTACCGGGGCTATCAGCAACCGCAGCGGTAAATTTGAGATGGCGGATAACGGCACCCTGTTTCTTGACGAAATCGGCGAACTGTCGCTGGCGCTGCAGGCCAAACTGCTGCGCGTGCTGCAGTATGGCGATATTCAGCGCGTCGGCGATGACCGCAGCCTGCGGGTCGATGTGCGGGTGCTGGCGGCGACGAACCGCGATCTGCGCCAGGAGGTGGTGGAAGGGCGCTTTCGCGCCGATCTGTACCATCGGCTGAGCGTCTTCCCGCTGTCGGTTCCGCCGCTACGCGAGCGGGAAAGTGACGTGGTGCTGCTGGCGGGCTATTTCTGCGAGCAGTGCCGCCTGCGGATGGGGCTGGCGCGGGTCATTTTGGCTGAGGCGGCGCGAAACCGGCTGCAGCAGTGGTCCTGGCCGGGCAACGTGCGCGAACTGGAGCATGCTATCCATCGGGCGGTGGTGCTGGCGCGGGCCACCCAGGCCGGTGATGAAGTGGTCCTGGAGCCGCAGCATTTCCAGTTTGCGGTGGCGGCGCCGATGTTGCCGACTGAGACGGCGGCAGCGGCGCCCGCGACGGGAAACATCAATCTGCGCGAGGCGACCGACTCTTTTCAGCGAGAAGCCATTAGCCGCGCGCTGGAGGCGAACCAGGGCAACTGGGCGGCGACCGCCCGAGCGCTGGAACTGGACGTCGCCAACCTGCATCGGCTGGCGAAACGTCTGGGGCTTAAAGGATCCCCGCCTGGTAAAAGTTCTGCAGGTTAATGGCGCCGACCAGTTGGCCGTTCTCATCCACTACCGGCGCGGCGCTAATTTTGTGTTTCATCAGCCGCTCTTTGGCTTCCACCGCGCGGCTATCCGCCTGCAGCGTTACGCCGTTGCGGGTCATCGCCCGAGTGACGCCATCGTTGAGCGTACCGCCAGCAACCAGCCAGCGGCGCAGGTCGCCGTCGGTGAAAACGCCCTGCACGCGGTTGGCTTCATCGCAGACCGCCACCAGGCCGAGTCCGGTTCGGCTTAGTTCGAGCATGGCGTCCATGACGTTAGCCTCGGTATTGACCCGCGGCACTTCTTCATCACGACGCATCAGGTGATGCACTTTGTTCAGCAGCCGCGCGCCGAGGGCGCCCGCCGGGTGGGAACGGGCGAAATCCTCTTCATTGAAACCGCGCGCCTGCATCACCGCCATCGCCAACGCGTCGCCCAGCATCAGCGTGTTGACGGTGCTGGAGGTTGGCGCCAGATGCATCGGGCAGGCCTCGCGCTCCACGGCGATATCCAGCACCGCTTTCGCCGCCAGCGCCAGCGGCGAGGTGGATTTGCCGGTCATCGCCAGCAGCGGAATGCCTTTTTCTTCCAGCCGCGGCACGATGAGATCCAGCTCTTTCGCGCTACCGGAGTAGGAGATAAACAGCATCACGTCGCGGCTATCGAGCATGCCGAGATCGCCGTGCAGGGCTTCCGCCGGATGGACGAAAAAGGCCGGGGTGCCGGTGCTGGCGAAGGTTGCCGCCAGCTTTTTACCGATGTGGCCGGATTTACCGATACCGGAGACAATCAGTTTGCCCTCGCAGTGGATAATGGTTTCCGCCGCGCGGATGAAGTCGTCGCCCAGGCGCTCCGGCAGGCGGCTCGCCTCCTGCAGCTCAAGCATCAGGGTCTGGCGTCCGGCCTCTAACAAAAAGTTACTCATGATGTTCTCCAGTAATAATGACTTCAATGCCTTTGGCTTCCAGCGCCCGCTGGAATTCCGGGTCAATATCGGCATCGGTAATCAATTTATCCACGCGTTCAAGGCCGCAGACAATATTGGGGCTTTTACGACCAAACTTGGATGAGTCGGCCATGAGGATCACTTCGCGGGCGGCGTTGCACATCGCTTTGCTGACGGTATAGACCTCATTAAAGGTAGTGACTCCGGCGTTCAGATCGATACCGTCGGTGCCCATAAACAGCTTGTCGAAGCTGAACTGTTCGAAGGCGTTTTCCGCCAGCTGGCCGTGAAAAGAGGCCGATTTTTTACGGAAGGTGCCGCCCGGCATCAGGATGGTCTGCTCGTTATCGAACTCTGATAGCGCGTTGACGATATGCAGGCTGTTGGTCATCACCGTGATGTTATTAAAGTGACTCAGCAATGGCACCATCTGCAGCACGGTGCTGCCGGCGTCGAGGATAATTGAATCGCCATCGTGGATGTATCGCACGGCGGCCTCGGCAATCTGCGCTTTTTTATGGGTGTTGATCAGCGTCTTATGGTCAATCGGCGGATCGGCTTCATCCTTGTTGAGTACCACGCCACCGTAGGTGCGAATGACGGTGCCGGCGTTTTCCAGCGTGACCAGATCCTTGCGGATGGTGGTGCCAGTGGTATCGAAGTGTTGCGCCAGCTCTTCGACCGAGCATTTTCCCTGCGACTGCAGGAACTCGAGAATGGCTGCCTGGCGCTGACGTGGTTTCATAGGCGTCTATCCTGCGTTTAAGTTTCGAAGTGATAATTTCGCAAGATATTTACTTTTACAACGAAATTATCCATGTTTCGGATTAAGCGCTAATGATAGTGCATTCTGACAGCGCGGATCATGGGGAAAGATCACATCAGGCTGCAATTCCGCAATATGTTTGCCTGCCAGAGCCGGGATCTTTTGCGGACTGGCGAAAATGGTGAAGCCTTTCATCAGCAGCGTGTCGCTAATGCGGTCGTTATCATCGACGGCGATGGCGACGATGGCGCGCGGTTGAAAGCGCCCGGCGGAGCGGCCGACGCCCACCCGCCCCTGCTGGCACAGGCTATCAAAGGCGCGATTGAAGCGGCGGATCTGCCAGCCGCCAAAGGCCAGCTGGGTAAGCCAGGCGATGGCGGCGACGATGATTAATGCAGTAACCATAGGTCTCTCCTTAAGGGGGGCGGGAACAGCCCAGGTCACGGCGCGAGCGCCTAACCCGAGCGACCCGCGGTGCCGTTTTTTTGTCGGGTGGCGGCTAACGCCTTACCCGACCTACAGTTTTGTAGCCCGGATAAGCGCAGCGCCATCCGGGAACCTGTTAAAACATCACCTGGCCGCCGGTGACGTTGATCGACTGCCCGGTGCAGTACGACGCCTGTGGGCTAGCGTAAAACATCAATACGTTCAGCACATCCTGATATTCGCAGCCGCGCTTCAGCGGCACCTTGTCGATGTAGTACTGCTCGACTTCGCTCTCATCGATACCGAGCTTGGTGGCATACTGCGGCAGCAGCGACTGGAACATCGGCGACTTCAGCAGATTGCCGAGCATCAGCGAATGCACGGTAATGCCATATTCCGCCAGATCCAGCGCCAGCGACTGGGTCAGCCCGACGCCGCCGAACTTCGCCGCGCTGTAGCCGGAGTTGTGCTTACTGCCGACTTTGCCGGATTTCGAGTTGATCTGAATGATCCGCCCCTTAATGCCGTCGCGGATCATCAACCGCGAGAACTCGCGGGCGCAGAGAAAATAGCCCACCAGATTGACCTGCAGCGAGCGGTCGAAATCCCCCAGCGCGAAGTCGCTAATAAACGCCGCCTTGGCGATCCCGGCGCTGTACACCAGCAGGTCGACGCGCGAAAAAATCTCATCCACCCCGTGGGCCAGGGCGGTGACGCTGGCCTCGCTGGTGGCGTCGGCGCCGAAGCCGTACGCCATACCTTCGCCATACTCAGCGTTAATCTCCTGGGCGACGCGGCTGGCTTTTTCGCTCTGAATATCGACCACCGCCACGCGGTAGCCCTCGGCGGCCAGCCCGCGGCACAGAAACTCTCCTAAGGTTTGTCCACCGCCAATGACAACAGCAACCTGATTCATCTCTCTCTCCTTTTAAGCAACAAACTTCAGTACGCAGCCGGGCGCGATGGCGTCCGGCACCGGGCCCGCCACATGGACGGTACCTGGGAACTCCGCTTCACGATGGCCGTCAAAGCGCAGGGTGATGTGGCCCAGCTCGCGCAGGTTTTGTTCAGCGACCTCGCCGACGGCGGTCACCGGGTAGCGCTGTTCGCCAAGCTGCAGCTCTGCCCCCGGCTGCAGCGTGCCAGCAAGCTCGCCGTGGTTGTGAATAAAGCAGTACTCTTCGATATCCGCCGGGGCGCCCTCGCGGAAGGTGATCAGCATTTGCTCTTCCAGCGCCATCGTCGCGCAGGCGCCGATGTGCGTAATGGTGGTCTGGTAAATCACAGTCATCTGCAGGAACCTCTTACTGGTAAATAAATCCGGAAACGAACCACGCGATCAGCACCGTTGGTGCGCCGGTCAGAAAGCGGCTGACCAGCACCGACGGCACGCCGACGCGCACGGTATCCTGGCGGGCTTCGGCTAGCGACAGGCCTACCGGAATAAAATCGCAGGCGGCCTGGGCGTTAATGGCGAATAGGGCGGGCAGGGCGAGGTGCGGCGGAATGTTGCCGAGGCCGATTTGAACGCCGATCAGCACGCCGATCACCTGAGCTATCACCGCGCCGGGGCCGAGAAACGGCGACAGTAGCGGGAAGGAGCAGATCAGCGCCAGGGTCACCAGCCCCAGCGGATGGCTGGCAAGCGGCGCCAGGCCGTGGGCAATCCAGTCGCCGATGCCGGAGGCCATGATGATGCCGATCAGCGCTGAGACGAAGGCCATAAACGGCAGAATGGTTTTCAGCACCGTATCAATGGTGTCGCGCCCGGCCTGGAACAGCACCGCCACCACCGAACCCATGCCCATCCCGACCTTCGCCAGCAGGCCATCGCTCTGTTCAGTAATCTTCTTGCTGGTGTCGTAATCGCGACCCGCGCTCTTGTTTTCCGCCGGCGGCTCGGAAACCCCTGCGCTGTCGGGAGCGATGCACTGGATGTTGTCCTCTTTGACGCCGGAGACATAAATATCTTCCGTGATGTACTGGGCCAGCGGCCCTGATTTGCCGGTGGCATGGATATTCACCGTCGGGATGCGGCGCTTAGGATAGAGCCCGCAGCGCAGGGTGCCCCCGCAGTCGATAATTGCCACGCCTATGTCGCTTTCCGCTGGTTCCCCCTCTTTAAACCCGTCCACCGGCTGCCAGCCGGTCAGGCTGGCGATGCGGTCAACAATCGCCGGGCGGGTGCCGGCGGTGATATAGACGATCTTTTTGCCTTCGACGGCGTCGAGCTCAAGCGGGCCGCCCCAGCCGCCGGTGCCTTTCTCTATACGAATACGGGTCATGATGTCGCTCCTGACAGATGCACTTTCTGGGAAAGCTGAATCGCCATTTTTCTCTCGAAAATCGAGGTGGTCAGGTCGGTGACCCAGCCGCGGAAGAAGTTAGTCACCAGGCCAACCAGCAGGTAGCTCACCGCCAGCGGACCGAGCGGTAGGCCGAGGGTAGTGAGGCCGTTGGCGATGCCGAGATAGACGAACAGCTCGCCGGGATTGATATGTGGAAACAGCCCGTTCATTGAGTGGCAGCTATACGACGCCGCCGCGTAATAGCTGGGCTTGTACTTCTCTGGCATAAACCGGCCGAGGCTTAACGTCATTGGGTTACAAAACACGAAGGTGCCGATGCAGGGTAGCAGCAGGTAGCGGGAGATTGGGTTTCCTGCGCAGCGCTGCGCCAGCTTCTCGATCCGCTGCTGGCCGATAAAGTTGATCAGCGCGTTCATGATCACCAGCAGGCTGATCAGCAAGGGGAGGATCCCGGTCACCATGCCGGTAAATACCTCGCCGCCTTTCTGAAACAGGCCGATAAACCACTCCGCGCCGTGGGTCACGACGTCAATCATTGTTCTCTCCTTCAGCATGTTATTTTTCTTGCTAATCGCAGGCTGATTTTAATCATTTTGAAAGGTTTAAAAGTGTTAAATGGATCTCAAAATGAAAGATAAATATTTTATTTTGAAAGATGATGCGGGCGAGATGAAATGTTGCAGGGCATGAAAGCACGCAGGGGAGGAGCAGTTGAAGGACTATTTTGTCTACAAACAGATTGTCGCTTTCTTGTTGGTCGTCGCATGCTTTACCATAATTATCCCTTGCTGAATTTGTTAAACGGAATTCCCATGTTGAAGCGTCGCTATCTGGCTTTACTTCCCCTTTGTGTGCTCCTCGCTGCCTGCAGCAGCAAACCCAAGACCCCCGCGGAAACGGAGATGGCGAGTGGAACCGGCGGCTTTTTGCTGGAACCGCAGCATAACGTGATGCAGATGGGCGGCGACTTCGCCAACAACCCGGCGGCGGCGCAGTTTATCGATAAGATGGTGGCGAAGCACGGCTTCGACAGGCAGCAGCTGCAGGAGATCCTGTCGCAGGCAAAGCGCCTGGATTACGTCCTGCGGCTGATGGATCGTCAGGCGCCGACCGGCCTGCCGCCAACCGGGCCGACCGGCGCCTGGCTGCGCTACAAGAAACAGTTCATTACCCCGGATAATGTGCAGAACGGCGTGGTGTTCTGGAATCAGTATCAGGACGCGCTTAACCGCGCTTATCAGGTTTACGGCGTGCCGCCGGAAATCATCGTCGGCATTATCGGCGTGGAGACTCGCTGGGGCCGGGTGATGGGCAAAACCCGGATCCTCGACGCGCTGGCGACGCTGTCGTTTAGCTACCCGCGCCGCGCCGAATACTTCTCGTCGGAGCTGGAAACTTTCCTGCTAATGGCGCGCAGCGAAAGCGACGACCCGCTGGATCTGAAAGGCTCTTTCGCCGGGGCGATGGGCTACGGTCAGTTTATGCCGTCCTCCTATAAGCAGTATGCGGTCGATTTTAACGGTGACGGACATATCAACCTGTGGGACCCGGTGGATGCTATCGGCAGCGTGGCCAACTACTTCAAACAGCATGGCTGGGTGAGCGGCGATCTGGTGGCGGTGCAGGCGCTGGGGCAGGCCCCGGGGCTGGAGAATGGTTTCAAGACTAAATACAGCGTTTCGCAGCTGGCGGCCGCAGGGCTGACCCCGACCCAGCCGCTGGGTAACCATCAGCAGGCCAGCCTGCTGCGGCTGGACGTCGGCACCGGCTATGAGTACTGGTACGGGCTGCCGAACTTCTACACCATCACCCGCTACAACCACAGCACCCACTACGCGATGGCCGTCTGGCAGCTGGGCCTGGCGGTTGCGCAGGCCCGCGGCGGTTATTAATCCTTTCATCCGGCTGACAATTTCCCCAGCCTCCCCGGATAGCGGCGCGTAGCGCCTTATCCGGGCTACGGTCTGGTATCCGGTTGCTAGCCCCGGGAAGCGCAGCGCGACCGGGGGATGACGCCGGGGAGGCCGCGCTTATCCCCCCGTTTTTTCCCGTCTCCATGCCTCTTGTTGACCTTTGTTACATTTCCGCTGACTGACGCTGATTTACATTCTTTCTTCGCTTCGTTATTGTTATGTTATAACATTAAATTGAGGCGGGGATATGTTCACATCGATTTTTATGGCATCCGCCGCGGCGCGCGCGGCTATCGCAGGCGTGCTGCTGGCGGCGCTATGGTTAGCAACCTGGTGGGCGGTGACGCTGCCATGATTGAACTGGAGCAGTTGGTCGCCGGCTATGACGGGGTAGCGATCACCCCTCCGCTGAGCGGGATGATATGCCCCGGCAGCCTGACGGCAATTGTTGGCCTCAATGGCTGCGGAAAATCAACGCTGCTGAAAACCCTCGCCGGGTTTCTTCCGCCGGTCAGTGGCCGCCTGCGCTGGCAGGGAAAACGGCCGGTGATCGGCTGGCTGGCGCAGCGCCATGCCCTCGAGTCGCAGTTTCCTCTCAACGTGCAGGATGTGGTAAGCCAGGGCGCATGGCCCGGCGTGTCGCTGCTGCGCGGTCTGGGGGGCGGCACCCGGCGACGCATCGGCGCGGTGCTGGAGCGGGTCGGGCTGGCGGGCCTGGCGAAAACGCCGATCGAAGCGCTCTCCGGCGGCCAGTTTCAGCGCATGCTATTTGCCCGGGTGATGGTGCAGCAGGCGCCGCTGGTGATGCTCGACGAGCCCTTCACCGGTATCGACGAAGCGACCAGTCGCGAACTAATGGATTTGATCCTCGAGATGCACCGGCAGGGACAGACCATCCTGGCGGTGCTGCATGATAACCAGCGGGTGGCCGACTTTTTCCCCGAGACGCTGCTGCTGACTCCCCAGCGCGCCTGCTGGGGCGCTACCCGGGCGGTGCTCCCGGCCTTCAGTCATGTGAGGTCGGCATGATCTGGCACACCTTCTTTCAGCCTTTCATTGAATTCGGCTTTATGCGTCGGGCCCTCGTGGTGTGTCTGGCGCTGTCGCTGAGCACCACCATGCTGGGCGTCTTCCTGCTGCTGCGGCGCATGAGCCTGATGGGCGATGCGCTGTCGCACGCCATTCTCCCCGGCGTGGCGGTGGGGTATCTGCTGAGCGGCATGTCGCTGCTGGCCATGACCCTCGGCGGCTTCATCGCCGGCATCGTGGTTGCCCTGGTGGCCGGGTGGGTGAGCCGGCGGACACCGTTAAAAGAGGACGCCAGTTTTGCCGGATTTTATCTGGGCTCGCTGGCCCTGGGCGTCACCCTGGTGTCGCTGCGCGGCTCCAGCGTGGACCTCCTGCATCTGCTGTTTGGCTCCATTCTGGCGGTCGACCGCGATGCGGCGCTGTTTGTCAGCGGCGTCGCCAGCCTGACGCTATTGTGCATTGCGCTGTGCTACCGCGGTCTGGTCAGCGAGGCGTTCGACAGCGCCTGGCTGCAGGTGAATCACCGGCGGCTGCCTGCGCTGCTGCATGGGCTTTTTCTGGCGCTGCTGGTGCTTAATCTGGTGGCCGGGTTTCAGGTGCTCGGCACGCTGATGGCGGTAGGGGTAATGATGCTCCCGGCGGTCGCCGCGCGCTGCTGGGCGCGCACGCTGCCGGGCATTCTGCTGCTGGCGGCGGGAATGGGCGCGCTCTGCGCCTGGCTGGGATTAAGCCTCTCCTGGGCGATTAGTCTTCCCGCCGGGCCCGCTATTGTGCTGACCGCCAGCGCACTGTTTTTTGTTTCGCTATTTTTTGGCACGCGCAGCCGGCTGCTGGTCGGTTGGCGCACATTGATGGGGTAAGGAAATGATGAAACGTAGTGCAATAGTGGTCGCGCTGGCCCTCGGCCTGATGGCGCAGGGGGCCATGGCGAAAACGCTGAATGTGGTAAGCAGTTTTTCGGTGTTGGGTGATATAGCGCAGCAGGTCGGCGGGGAGCATGTCCATGTGGATACCCTGGTCGGCCCGGACGGCGATCCGCACACCTTCGAACCGTCTCCGAAGGATAGCGCGCTGCTCAGCAAGGCCGACGTGGTGGTGGTTAACGGCCTGGGGCTGGAAGGGTGGCTGGATCGCCTGATTAAGGCCTCTGGTTTTAAGGGCGAGCTGGTGGTGGCATCGAAAGGCGTCAAGACCCATGCCCTTGATGAAGAGGGTAAAACGGTGACCGATCCCCACGCCTGGAACAGCGCAGCGAACGGCGCATTGTATGCGCAGAATATCCTCGATGGTCTGGTGAAAGCCGACCCGGAAGATAAAGCGGCGTTGACCAGCAGCGGCAAGCGCTATATCGACCAGCTGACGTCTCTCGACGGCTGGGCGAAAGCGCAATTCAGCGCCATTCCGCTGGCCAAGCGCAAGGTCCTGACCAGCCATGACGCTTTCGGCTATTTTGGCCGGGCTTATCACGTGACCTTCCTCGCGCCACAGGGGCTCTCTTCAGAGAGCGAGGCCAGCGCGGCGCAGGTGGCGGCGCTGATTAAGCAAATCAAAGCGGATGGCGTCCATACCTGGTTTATGGAGAACCAGCTTGACCCGCGGCTGGTGAAGCAGATTGCCAGCGCCACCGGCGCGCAGCCGGGGGGCGAACTCTATCCGGAAGCGCTATCTAAGCCGGGCGGCGTCGCCGATAGTTACGTCAAAATGATGCGTCACAACGTTGAGCTTATCGCTAACAGCATGAAGTAACAGGTTGTCTGGTCGTCCTGGTTATCACAGGACGACCCATTTCTGGATCCCCCCTCGTAAAATCGCCGCTTCATCCCCATATCTCTGTCGAAAGTGCTATCTTTGATGGCCTCTTTATCCAGAGCAAAGCGGGGCGATAATGACCGATTCAGAATTAATGCAGCTAAGCGAGAAGATTGGCCGGGCGCTGAAGGCGCGTGGGGCGACGGTGACCACGGCGGAATCCTGTACCGGCGGCTGGATTGCGAAAGCGATCACCGATATTGCCGGCAGCTCGGCGTGGTTTGAACGCGGCTTTGTCACCTACAGCAACGAAGCTAAATCGCAAATGATCGGCGTCAGCGAAGCGACGCTGCGCGACAACGGCGCGGTAAGCGAACCGGTGGTGGTGGAGATGGCGATTGGCGCGCTGCGCGCGGCGCGTGCGGATTATGCCATCTCCGTTAGCGGCGTCGCCGGGCCGGATGGCGGCAGCGTCGAAAAGCCGGTCGGCACGGTATGGTTCGGCGTCGCCAGCGTGAGCGGGCAAGGGGTGACGCGGCGGGAATGCTTTGCCGGAGACCGCGAAGCGGTGCGTCGTCAGGCGACGGCCTATGCGCTAAATCTGCTCTGGCAACAATTTCTACAAAACACTTGATACTGTATGACCATACAGTATAATTGCCTCAACTGAACAAATATTAACGGCGAAGCGAACACGCTTTACCCTGCATGATTAGGAGTAACAATGGCGATCGACGAAAACAAACAGAAAGCGTTGGCGGCTGCACTGGGCCAGATCGAAAAGCAATTCGGTAAAGGCTCCATCATGCGCCTGGGTGAAGACCGCACCATGGATGTGGAAACCATCTCCACCGGCTCGCTTTCTCTGGATATCGCGCTGGGCGCCGGCGGTCTGCCAATGGGCCGTATCGTCGAGATCTACGGTCCGGAATCCTCCGGTAAAACCACCCTGACGCTACAGGTTATCGCCGCAGCGCAGCGTGAAGGTAAAACCTGTGCGTTCATCGATGCTGAACATGCGCTGGATCCTGTCTATGCACGCAAACTGGGCGTCGATATCGACAACCTGCTGTGTTCTCAGCCGGACACCGGCGAGCAGGCGCTGGAGATCTGTGACGCGCTGGCGCGCTCTGGTGCGGTTGATGTTATCGTCGTCGACTCCGTCGCGGCGTTGACGCCGAAAGCGGAAATCGAAGGCGAAATCGGCGACTCTCACATGGGCCTTGCGGCGCGTATGATGAGCCAGGCGATGCGTAAGCTGGCGGGTAACCTGAAGCAGTCCAACACGCTGCTGATCTTTATCAACCAGATCCGTATGAAAATTGGCGTGATGTTCGGTAACCCGGAAACCACTACCGGTGGTAACGCGCTGAAGTTCTACGCCTCTGTGCGTCTGGACATTCGCCGCATCGGCGCGGTGAAAGAGGGCGACAACGTCGTCGGCAGCGAAACCCGCGTCAAAGTGGTGAAAAACAAGATCGCCGCGCCGTTTAAACAGGCCGAATTCCAGATCCTCTACGGCGAAGGCATCAACTTCTACGGCGAGCTGGTAGACCTCGGCGTGAAAGAGAAGCTGATTGAGAAAGCGGGTGCCTGGTATAGCTACAACGGCGACAAAATCGGTCAGGGTAAAGCGAACGCGATCACCTGGCTGAAAGAGAACCCGGCGGCGGCGAAAGAGATTGAGAAGAAAGTGCGCGAACTGCTGCTCAACAATCAGGATGCGAAGCCAGACTTCGTTGTTGACGGCAACGACGCAGAAGAAACCGAACAGGATTTCTGATATCGTCTGCAAGACTGACAGGGCTGCTTAGGCAGCCCTTTTGCTTTGTGAGATTATCGAGGTGCCTGTGACTGAACCTTCATCACGCCGCTCCGGCTACGCCCGCCTGCTGGACCGTGCTATCCGCATTCTGGCGATGCGCGACCACAGCGAGCAGGAGCTGCGACGCAAGCTGGTCGCTCCGGTGATGAGCAAAAACGGTCCTGAGGCGCTGGACGCCACCCCCGACGAGCTGGAGCAGGTTGTCGCCTGGTGTATCGAAAACCGCTACCTTGACGACAACCGCTTCGTCGGCCAGTTCATCGCCAGCCGGAGCCGCAAAGGCTATGGTCCGGCGCGCATTCGCCAGGAGCTCAGCCAGAAAGGCATTGCGCGCCAGGTCGTTGACCAGGCGATGCGCGAATGCGATATCGACTGGGTGAGCCTTGCCAGGGAGCAGGCACAGCGTAAATACGGCGAACCGTTACCTTCCGCCTTTACTGAAAAAGTGAAAGTTCAGCGATTCCTGCTTTACCGCGGCTACCTGATGGAAGATATCCAGGAAATCTGGCGAAATTTTGCAGATTGACCCATCCGGGATTTTACTTCGCCGTAAAGAAAACTTATCTTATTCCCACTTTATTCCGTCGGGCCGCTGGTTGTGACTGTGCAGGCAGCGGCCTGGGCGATTATTCCTTTACACAAAATCATTCAAGCTGCATCAGGGCGGCAAGAGAGACTCTCTTTCGCAACGTACGTCAGTTCGGTGCCGGAAGAGCAAGCGCAGCCAGGACAGAGGCGACTTGAAGGATGACGTGTAGCTTGATTTCAGGATAATTATGAGCAAGAGCACCGCTGAGATCCGTCAGGCGTTTCTCGACTTTTTCCATAGCAAGGGACATCAGGTAGTTGCCAGCAGCTCCCTGGTGCCGCACAACGATCCGACCCTGCTGTTTACCAATGCAGGGATGAACCAGTTCAAGGATGTCTTCCTTGGTCTCGACAAACGTAATTATTCGCGTGCGACCACCGCACAGCGTTGCGTGCGTGCGGGTGGTAAACACAACGATCTGGAAAACGTCGGTTACACCGCGCGTCACCACACCTTCTTTGAAATGCTGGGCAACTTCAGCTTTGGCGATTACTTCAAGCAGGATGCCATCAAATACGCGTGGGAACTGCTGACCGGTGAGAACTGGTTCGCGCTGCCGAAAGAAAAACTGTGGGTTACCGTTTACGAGACCGATGACGAAGCTTTCGACATCTGGGCCAATGAAGTAGGCGTTCCGCGCGAGCGTATTATCCGCATCGGCGACAACAAAGGCGCGCCGTTTGCTTCTGACAACTTCTGGCAGATGGGCGACACCGGTCCGTGCGGCCCGTGCACCGAAATCTTCTTTGACCACGGCGATCACATCTGGGGCGGCCCTCCGGGAAGCCCGGAAGAAGATGGCGACCGTTACATTGAGATTTGGAACATCGTCTTCATGCAGTTCAACCGTCAGGCTGACGGTACCATGGAGCCGCTGCCGAAGCCGTCCGTCGACACCGGTATGGGTCTGGAGCGTATTGCCGCGGTGCTGCAGCACGTTAACTCCAACTATGACATCGACCTGTTCCGCGATCTGATCGCCAGCGTGGCGAAAGTCACCGGCGCGACCGATCTGACGAACAAGTCGCTGCGCGTTATCGCCGACCACATTCGCTCCTGCGCCTTCCTGGTTGCCGACGGCGTGATCCCGTCGAATGAAAACCGCGGCTACGTGCTGCGTCGTATCATTCGCCGCGCGATCCGTCACGGCAACATGCTGGGCGCGAAGGACACCTTCTTCTGGAAACTGGTTGCCCCGCTGATCGATGTGATGGGCTCCGCCGGCGACGAGCTGAAGCAGCAGCAGGCTCAGGTTGAGCAGGTGCTGAAAACCGAAGAAGAGCAGTTTGCCCGCACCCTCGAGCGCGGCCTGGCGCTGCTGGATGAGGAGCTGTCGAAGCTGAAAGGCGACACCCTGGACGGCGAAACCGCCTTCCGTCTGTACGACACCTACGGCTTCCCGGTCGACCTGACCGCCGATGTGTGCCGCGAGCGCAACATCAAGGTTGACGAAGCTGGTTTTGAAGCCGCGATGGAAGAGCAGCGCCGCCGCGCGCGCGAGTCCAGCGGTTTCGGCGCCGACTATAATGCGATGATCCGCGTTGACGGCGCCTCTGAATTTAAAGGCTACGATCATCTGGAGCTGAACGGCAAGGTTACCGCCCTGTTTATCGACGGCAAAGCGGTGGATAGCGTTAGCGCTGGCCAGGAAGCGGTGGTGATCCTTGACCAGACCCCGTTCTATGCGGAGTCCGGCGGCCAGGTGGGCGATAAAGGCGAATTAAAAGGCGCGGGCTTCTCCTTCGCAGTCAGCGACACGCAGAAGTACGGCCAGGCTATTGGTCATATCGGTAAAGTCGCCAGCGGCTCACTGAAAGTGGGTGACGCGGTGCAGGCCGACGTAGATGAGGCTCGCCGTCAGCGTATCCGTCTCAACCACTCCGCGACGCACCTGATGCACGCGGCGCTGCGCCAGGTGCTCGGCACCCATGTGGCGCAGAAAGGTTCGCTGGTCAATGATAAAGCGCTGCGCTTTGACTTCTCGCATTTTGAAGCGATGAAGCCGGAAGAAATTCGTGCGGTGGAAGACCTGGTCAACGCGCAGATCCGTCGTAACCTGGCTATCGAAACCAACATTATGGATATCGATGCCGCGCGCGCATCCGGCGCCATGGCGCTGTTTGGCGAGAAATACGACGATCGCGTGCGCGTTCTGCGGATGGGCGACTTCTCCACGGAGCTGTGCGGCGGGACTCACGCGGCGCGTACCGGCGATATCGGCCTGTTCCGCATCACGTCAGAGTCCGGCACCGCTGCTGGCGTGCGCCGTATCGAAGCGGTGACTGGCGAAGGCGCGATGGCCATCCTGCATGCGCAGAGCGATCAGCTCAATGATATCGCTCAGCTGCTGAAGGGTGACAGCCACAATCTCGGCGAGAAGGTTCGCGCCGCGCTGGAGCGTACCCGTCAGCTGGAAAAAGAGCTGCAGCAGCTGAAAGAGCAGGCTGCGGCGCAGGAGAGCGCAAACCTCTCCAGCAAAGCGGAAGAGATTAACGGCGTTAAGCTGCTGGTCAGCGAACTGACCGGCGTTGAGCCGAAAATGCTGCGTACCATGGTTGACGATCTGAAGAACCAGCTCGGTTCGACGATCGTTGTATTAGCTACGGTAGCGGATGGTAAGGTTTCTCTGATTGCAGGTGTGTCTAAGGATGTGACAGACCGCGTGAAAGCAGGGGAGCTGGTTGGTATGGTCGCTCAGCAGGTGGGCGGTAAAGGGGGCGGTCGTCCGGATATGGCGCAGGCCGGTGGTACCGATGCGTCTGCTCTCCCTGCAGCGTTAGCCAGTGTGAAAGGCTGGGTCAGCGCAAAACTGTAATAACTATAAACGCATTTACCCTAAATAATTCGAGTTGCAGGAAGGCGGCGACGCAGCGAATCCCCAGGAGCTTACTCAAGTAAGTGACTGGGGTGAGCGAGGAAAGCCAACACACATGCAACTTGAAGTATGACGGGTATAGGTGCCATAACCAGAGGGTTGCGGCACCTTGCGTCAGAAACACTGATAACGATAAAGTCGGGTTGAAATTGTGTATATCGGCTAAACTTAGGTTTAACAGAATGTGATGCCATGACTGCTTATACCCTAAGGTATTTGTCATCGCTTACTTTTTGGCGTTATATGATGGATAATGCCGGGATACGAGAGACCCGACTCTTTTAATCTTTCAAGGAGCAAAGAATGCTGATTCTGACTCGTCGAGTTGGTGAGACCCTCATGATTGGAGATGAGGTCACTGTGACAGTTTTAGGGGTGAAGGGTAACCAGGTTCGTATTGGCGTAAACGCCCCTAAAGAAGTGTCTGTTCACCGTGAAGAGATCTACCAGCGTATTCAGGCTGAAAAATCCCAGCAGTCCAGTTACTAAGGTTTCCGCGCCTCGCTGTGCAGTGAGGCGCATCACTTACCGCCGCTTTTTCCCTTTTTCTGTTTTTTCCCCCTGCGCCATACCGCTTTTCATTACCCTTTGCCGCTTTGGTCGTTTGGCGTTATGCCAGCGTCAGGGCTGATTTCCTGTTGATA
The DNA here is from genome assembly GCF_051858335.1 of Klebsiella sp. K47. NCBI lineage: Bacteria > Pseudomonadati > Pseudomonadota > Gammaproteobacteria > Enterobacterales > Enterobacteriaceae > Klebsiella > Klebsiella sp. K47. Next base: position 101,211 of record NZ_JBPYUI010000006.1, on the reverse strand, counting down.
AATTGCCCTTTTTGCCGTTTTTGCACGCGAATTGCGTGCGAAGTGTGCAAACGAAAAAAGGTCTCGAAAAAGTGTTTGACTTATAAGTACCAGAAAGTAATATGTGCGCCATCGCAGCGACGAAGAGCAGAAACAAGTTCTTCGAAGCACTCGAAAGAGGCGTGTGTGGTGAGGTGGCCGAGAGGCTGAAGGCGCTCCCCTGCTAAGGGAGTATGCGGTCAAAAGCTGCATCCGGGGTTCGAATCCCCGCCTCACCGCCATTTTGCATCCGTAGCTCAGCTGGATAGAGTACTCGGCTACGAACCGAGCGGTCGGAGGTTCGAATCCTCCCGGATGCACCATCTTCTTTCTGAATTAAGAGAGAAGAGCGCTGTGAAAGCAGCGGCCCGCAGTGCGAGGCATAATCGAGTCACTCTACCGATTAGGCCATCATACTCAGTGTGGCATGTGTTAGTTGTGACACTGACGCGTAGTAAAGCAAGTTTCCCGATGCATCCGTAGCTCAGCTGGATAGAGTACTCGGCTACGAACCGAGCG
>NZ_JBPYUI010000006.1:0-100574 GCF_051858335.1 Klebsiella sp. K47 | reverse complement strand
AGTACTCGGCTACGAACCGAGCGGTCGGAGGTTCGAATCCTCCCGGATGCACCATATTCTCCTTAGTAACAGCGACGACGTTGTTTTATGGTCTGCGAAATCATCGCCAGCACCAGGGGGATAACGTTGCGTAAGCAACGGCCCGAAGGGCGAGGCGTAGCCGAGTCATCCTCCCGGATGCACCATATTCTCCTCAGTAACAACGACGATGTTGTTGCATAGGCTGCGAAATTATCGCAGCACCCGTTCTGAATGCATAATCTTCACTCTTCTCTCACCATCCCGATTACCTCGTTTTCCATCACTGGCTTCATCCTGACTTTTTTATTGGCAAGACGCGCTTTCCACTATAATTTATCCTTGTATATCAGCGTTATCAGGCTGAGATAAATGCAAGGAGAGAAATCCATGAAATGGTTCAAAGCAATACCTGCTTTTTGCGCGACGCTGCTGGTAACGACGGCCCTCGCTGGCTGTGCGGGATCGGCTACAAAGGAGAGTACGGGCGGCTATATTGACGATACCGTGGTGACCACCAAGGTGAAAACGGCGCTCTTTAACGATAAAGACATTAAGTCCTCAGAAATTAGCGTCCAGACCTTTAAAGGCCGCGTCCAGCTGAGCGGATTTGTCTCCTCCGCGGAGAGCGCTAAACGAGCCGTAGAAGTCACACGCCGAGTGCAGGGCGTGCGAATGGTCGAGAACGATCTGCGTATTAAATAAGGCTGGTTATCCGGCCTAATGTTTGGGGGCGCCTGAGGGCGCCTTTGTCGTCTGCGCCGCTGGCCGCGACAACGGCGGGCTTTTGCGTTACAGTAATCATTCCCAAACCGGTTGGTGAGAAGACAATGTACGAAGGTTACGCAGGACTGATCTTTGATATGGATGGCACCATTCTCGATACCGAGCCGACCCATCGGCAGGCATGGAACGAGGTGTTGGGCCGCTACGGTATGCGTTTCGACGAACAGGCGATGGTCGCGCTCAATGGCTCACCAACCTGGCGAATCGCCCAGGCGATTATCGAACTCAACCAGGCCGATCTCGATCCACATCGCCTGGCGCAGGAAAAAACCCAGGCCGTCAAAGCGATGCTGCTGGACAGCGTACGCCCGTTGCCGCTGATTGAGGTGGTTAAGGCATGGCACGGCCGTCGCCCGATGTCGGTGGGAACCGGCAGCGAGAGCGCCGTCGCCGAAGCACTGCTGGCGCACCTGGGGCTGCGTCATTACTTCTCCGCGGTGGTGGCGGCCGATCATGTGGTCAACCATAAACCCGCGCCCGATACCTTCCTGCTGTGCGCCGAGCGCATGGGCGTCGCGCCGGAAAAATGCGTCGTCTTCGAAGATGCCGACTTTGGTCTGCAGGCGGCGAAGCGCGCGGGAATGGACGCAGTTGACGTGCGTTTGCTGTGAGCGACGCGCTGTCACTCACCTCGCTGTTTGCCAGTAGCTTTTTAAGCGCCACGCTGCTCCCCGGCAATTCGGAGGTTGTGCTGGTGGCTATGCTACTTGCAGGGGTCAGTCATCCGTGGTGGTTAGTATTAATAGCAACAATCGGCAATAGCCTTGGAGGGGTAACTAACGTTATTCTGGGGCGCTTGTTTCCGCTGCGCAAAACCTCGCGCTGGCAGGAGCGGGCGGCCGGCTGGCTTAAGCGCTACGGCGCGGTCACGCTCTTACTGAGCTGGGCGCCGGTTGTCGGCGATTTACTGTGTTTGCTGGCGGGATGGATGCGCATTTCCTGGGGACCGGTACTCTTTTTCTTATGCCTTGGTAAGGCGCTGCGCTATATCGCTATTGCGGCAGCGACGCTTCAGGGCATGACGTGGTGGCACTAATTGGACTGACAGTTCATCCATTACAATTATGCTTATTCAAACGATTTCGACAGGCGGGAGGTCAAATTGATCCCGGACGTATCACAGGCGCTGGCCTGGCTGGAAAAACATCCGCAGGCTCTGCAGGGTATTCAACGTGGTCTGGAGCGGGAAACGCTGCGCGTGAACGCAGACGGCACCCTTGCAACGACCGGTCACCCTCCGGCGTTAGGCTCAGCGCTAACGCATAAATGGATTACCACCGATTTTGCCGAAGCTTTACTTGAGTTCATTACGCCAGTAGATGGCGATATTGAGCATATGCTGACCTTTATGCGCGATGTCCATCGCTATACCGCGCGTCAGCTTGGCGACGAGCGGATGTGGCCGCTGAGCATGCCATGCTATATCGCCCCCGGTCAGGATATTGAGCTGGCGCAGTACGGCACCTCTAACGTGGGGCGCCTGAAAACGCTATATCGCGAGGGGCTGAAGAACCGCTATGGCGCGCTGATGCAGACTATCTCCGGCGTGCACTATAACTTCTCCCTACCGATGGCCTTCTGGCAGGCAAAATGTGGTGTGGAGGATGCCGAGAGTGGTAAAGAGGCCATTTCGGCGGGCTATTTCCGCTCAATTCGTAACTACTATCGCTTTGGCTGGGTGATCCCCTATCTGTTTGGCGCCTCGCCGGCGATTTGCTCCTCATTCCTGCAAGGCAAACCGACAACGCTGCCCTTTGAGGAAACGGGCAACGGCATGTATTACCTGCCGTATGCCACCTCGCTGCGCCTCAGCGACCTTGGTTATACCAATAAGTCGCAAAGCAATCTCGGAATTACGTTTAACGATCTGCACGAGTATGTGGCAGGATTGAAGCGGGCGATTAAAACGCCGTCGGAAGAGTACGCTAAAATCGGGCTGCAGAAAGACGGCAAGTATCTGCAGATCAACAGCAACATTCTGCAGATTGAAAATGAACTTTATGCGCCGATCCGCCCGAAACGCGTCACCCGTCGGGGCGAAACCCCGTCCGATGCGCTGTTGCGCGGTGGTATTGAGTATATCGAAGTGCGTTCGCTGGATATCAATCCGTTCTCGCCGATCGGCGTTGACGCCCAGCAGGTGCGTTTCCTCGACCTGTTTATGGTCTGGTGCGCGCTGGCCGACGCGCCGGAGATGAGCAGCGATGAGCTGCTGTGCACCCGCACCAACTGGAATCGGGTTATTCTGGAAGGGCGTAAGCCGGGCTTAACGCTGGGGATTGGCTGCGAAAGCGCGCAGTTCCCGCTGGCTCAGGTGGGCAAAGATCTGTTCCGCGATTTACGCCGCGTGGCGCAGACCCTGGACAGTATCCACGGTGGCCAGGCATATCAGCAGGTCTGCGACGAGCTGCTGGCCTGCTTTGACGATCCGGAATTAACCTTCTCAGCCCGCATTCTGCGTTCTATGATTGAAGAAGGCATTGGCGGTACCGGCCGTGCGCTTGCCGATCGTTACCGGACGCAGCTGCGCGAAGAGCCGCTGGAGATCCTGAGCGAAGACGATTTTATCGCCGAGCGCGACGCGTCGGTGGCGCGACAAAAGAAAGTGGAAGCTGAAGACAGCGAGCCGTTTGAGGCGCTGCTGGCGCGGCACGCGTAGCGCTGGAAAAGAAAAAGGCCACATCACTGTGGCCAAACTTTCATCTCTGATTCAGGGATGATGATGATAATAAATGCGCGTCTTTCATATACTGAGACTCGCGGCTGAACAAAGAGTTCATTTTATTTTAAAAAAATTCACTCCCGGAGGTGACGAATGCCGTTGTTAGATAGTTTCACAGTCGACCATACCCGAATGGAAGCCCCAGCGGTGCGTGTCGCGAAGAAAATGAACACGCCGCATGGCGATGAAATCACCGTTTTCGATCTGCGCTTCTGCGTACCGAACCAGGAAGTGATGCCGGAACGCGGTATCCACACCCTGGAGCATCTGTTCGCGGGCTTTATGCGCGATCATCTGAACGGGAATGGCGTGGAAATTATCGACATTTCGCCAATGGGCTGCCGCACCGGCTTCTATATGAGCCTGATTGGTACGCCGGACGAGCAGCGCGTCGCTGACGCCTGGAAAGCGGCGATGGCCGATGTGCTGAAGGTGAAAGATCAGAACCAGATCCCGGAGCTCAACGTCTACCAGTGCGGGACTTACACCATGCACTCGCTGGAAGAGGCCCAGGACATCGCTCGCCATATCATTGAGCGCGATGTGCGCATCAACAGCAACGACGAACTGGCGTTGCCGAAAGAAAAACTGCAGGAACTGCACATCTAGTGCTTCCGCCACGGCCCGACGCCTGTCGCCGGGCCGCTCTTCTGACGCCGCGATGACGACGACGCTTTCCTTCTCCTTTCAGCACCGCCCACTGGTGCCCTTTGCCCATGATTATGCCCACGGTGACCAGGAAGACTGGCATCAGCATGACTGCGCCCAGCTGCTGCATATACTAAGCGGCGTGGTGCGGGTCGCGACGCCGGTAGGCTACTGGGTGGTGCCGCCCGGGCGCGGCGTCTGGCTGCCGGCGGGAACGCCGCACGCGCTGCGCATGACCGGCAACGTGGCGGCGCGCACCCTGTTTATCGATCCGCTGGCGCGCGCCGATCTTCCGGCGGGCTGCCAGATCGTACAGATCACGCCGCTGCTGCGGGAACTGATCGTGTCATCCCTGGCGCTGGCGGAACGCTATGCCCCCGCCAGCCGCGACGAAAGAATTTATGAACTGATCCTCGATGAGATCCGCGGGATGGCGATCCTGCCGTTTGGCCTGCCGGAGCCGCAAAGCGAAACGCTGCGTCGGCTGTGCCAGCAGGTACGCGAGGCGCCGGGGGAGGCCTGGAGCAGCGGCCAGGCGGCGAAGGCGTGCAGCATGAGCGAGCGAACCCTAAACCGCCATTTTCAGCAGCAGACTAGCCTGACGTGGAGCGAGTGGGTGCGCCGGGCGAAGCTAATGGAAGCGCTGGTGCGCCTGGCGCAGGGCCACTCCGTGCTGCGGGTGGCGCTGGAGCTGGGCTACGGTAGCCACAGCGCCTTCAGCGCCATGTTTCGTCGGGTGATGGGCGTCGCCCCCAGCGACTATTTTCGTCCCCCGGCCTGATCGGCGGCGCTGAGCGCATTGCACAGCGCCTGCAGCGAGGCGCGCGCCACGTCATTATCGATACCCACGCCCCAGTAGCTTTCTCCTTGCGGAAAAACGCAGCGGATATAGGCCACCGACCGGCTGTCGCTGCGCGCGCCGAGCGTATGCTCATGATAGTCCTTGATCATAAACGGCTGCCGAAACAGCGCGCTGAGCCCGCTGGCTGCGGCGGAGAGCAGGCCGTTGCCCTGGCCCTGCAGGCGTCGGGTTTCGCCGTGGTGACGCAGCGTTGCCTGCAGGGAAAGCTGGCCATCCTGCTGGCTGGCGCTCTGATAATCGAGCAGCGCCGGCTGCGCCTGCAGCCCGTAGCGCGTGCGGAACAGCTGCCACAGCGCATGGTGGGTCATCTCTTTGCCGTCGCTATCGGTGGCCTGCTGAACGTGCTGGCTGAAGTCCTGCTGCAGCCCGCGGGGCAGTTTCAGACCATGATTTTGTTCGATAAGCCAGGCGCTGCCGCTCTTCCCCGACTGGCTGTTGACGCGGATCACCGCCTCATAGCTGCAGCCAATATCCTGCGGGTCAATGGGCAGGTAGGGCATCTGCCACGGATCGCCAGGCTGACGGGCATCAAACCCTTTTTTGATCGCATCCTGATGGGAGCCGGAGAAGGCGGTGTAAGCCAGACTTCCCGCCCACGGGTGGCGCGGGTGAACGGGGATCTGGTTGCAGTTTTCCACCACCTCCACCACCCGGTTCATCTGCTCGAAGCGAAGCTCAGGGTCGATGCCCTGGCTGTAGAGGTTCATCGCCAAAGTCACCAGACAGACGTTGCCGGTGCGTTCGCCGTTGCCAAACAGGCAGCCTTCTACCCGATCGGCGCCGGCCATCACCGCCAGCTCGGCGCTGGCGACGCCGGTGCCGCGATCGTTATGCGGGTGCACGCTGATGCAGACCTCGCTTCGGCGGGAGAAGTGGCGGCAAAAATACTCGATCTGATCGGCATAGACGTTGGGGGTGTTGACTTCCACCGTCGCCGGCAGATTGACGATCATCGGTCGCTCGGCGCAGGGCTGCCAGACATCCGCCACCGCTTCGCAAATCTCAAGCGCAAACTCGGGCTCGGTGAAGCAGAAGGTTTCAGGCGAATATTCATATTGCCAGCGGGTCTCCGGCTGCTGTTCGCACTGCTGACGGATAAGCCGGGTGGCGCGGGTCGCGAGGGCGATCACCTCGGCCTTGTCCATGCCGAAAACCAGCTCGCGGAACAGCGGCGCGGTGGCATTGTAGAGGTGGACGGTAGCCCGGCGGGCGCCGCGCAGCGCCTCAAAGGTGCGCAGGATCAGCGGGTCTCGCGCCTGGGTCAGCGCCTGGATGGTGACATCCTCCGGGATGCGCTGTTCGTCAATCAGCTGGCGGACAAAGTTGAAATCGGTTTGTGAGGCGGAAGGGAAGGCGACTTCAATCTCTTTAAAGCCGCACTCCAGCAGCAGATCCCAGAACTGCAGTTTGCGGGCGCTGTCCATGGGCTCCGCCAGCGCCTGGTTGCCGTCGCGCAGGTCAGTCGACAGCCAGCGCGGGGCGTGACTGATTTGCCGGTCTGGCCAGCGGCGGTCAGGCAGGGCGATCGGCGGATAGGGACGGTACTTTTCAGCAGGATGGCTCAGCATAGTGTTCTCCTTAATGGTCAGCCTTTATCCTGCCCGAGCGCAGGGTGACGGGCTTTCGCAAACGAGACAGAAACTAGAGAGAACTGGACAACCTGACGCCGTAAAAAAGGGACCCGGAGGTCCCTTTATGTGAGGCTTAGTGCGCGCCGCCGCCGCCTCCGCCGGCGCTGAACGGTGGTCTGGCGAACCACACCAGCCCCAACAGCAGGATGAAAATAGCCGCAGAAATCCAGAAGATTTCGTTGGCGGAGATAATCAGCCCCTGGTTGGTTATCTGCTGCGCTATCCAGCCGGACGCCTGCTGCTGCGTCATTCCCATGCCCTGCAGCTGATCGTATATCTGCTGCGCGTTGGGGTTAAAGGGGGTCACCGATTCGGTGAGCTGCGCATGATGCAGCGCCTCGCGGTTGGTCCACAGGGTGGTGGTGATCGAGGTCCCGATGGAGCCGGCAAGGGTACGGGTGAAGTTCGACAGGCTCGACGCCGCCGCCAGCCGCTCCGGCGGCAGGCCGGAGAGGGTGATGGTGGTCAACGGCATGAAGAAGCAGGCCACCGCGAAGCCCTGGATAAACTGTGGCCACGCCGAGGCGCCAAAGTCCATCCCCGGTTCGAAGGTCCAGGCGCGCCAGTAGAAGCAGACCGCGTACATAATAAAGCTGAAGGTGACCAGCCGCCGCATGTCGAGCTTATGCGCGAAGCGGCCGATAATCGGCGACAGAATGACCGGGATCACCCCCACCGGCGCCGACGCCAGGCCGGCCCAGGTCGCGGTGTAGCCGTAGACCTCCTGCAACAGCTGCGGCAGCAGTACGATGGCGCCGAAGTAGAGCATATAGGCCAGACTGATACAGAGGCAGCCGATGGTGAAGTTGCGCGACTTAAATAGCGACAGATCGACAATCGGGTTATCGTCGGTTAGCTCCCAGACGATCAGGAAGCTTATCGCCACCACCGCCACGATGGTCAGAATGATAATCTCATTGGAGGAGAACCAGTCCAGCTCTTTACCCCGGTCCAGCATCACCTGCAGGCTACCGATACCGATGATCAGCAGCGCCAGACCGACGCCGTCGATCCGCCGCTGTTCGGTTTTGGTTTCCCGGTTGCGCAGGGTCTGCAGGGTCATCAGCACCACCGCCACGCCAATGGGCACGTTGATAAAGAAGATCCAGCCCCAGTGATAGTTATCGCTGATATAGCCGCCGAGGATCGGACCGCAGATGGGCGCGACAATCACCGTCATTGACCACAGCGCCAGAGCGATAGAGCGCTTCGCCGGGGGATAGTTGCTGAGCAGCAGACTTTGCGACAGCGGGATCAGCGGTCCGGCGACGACCCCCTGAATGACGCGGAAGAAAATCAGCATCGTCAGGCTGTTGGAGACGCCGCAGGCCCAGGAGGCAATGGCGAAGGCGGTGGTTGACCACAGGAACAGCTTCACCTCGCCGACGCGCTTGGCCAGCCAGCCGGTGATCGGGATGGAGATGGCGTTAGCGACCCCGAACGAGGTGATGACCCAGGTCCCCTGGCTCAGCGACGAGCCAAGGTTGCCGGCAATGGTCGGGATCGCCACGTTGGCGATAGTGGAATCCAGCACCTGCATGAACGTCGCGAGCGACAGCGCAATGGTCATAATGACCAGCTGCGCGCCTTCCAGCGGTTTTTGCTGTTGCATTACACTCACCCCGAATTATCCGGCGTTGGCCTGAATGATCTCGTCTATCAGCTTATTAACCGGATCGAGAGCGATTTCACGGGCATTGCTCTCGTAAACCGGGGAGCTCCGCACCTGGCTGGCCAGCATTTCACCATCGCGATCGGTGGTGTTGACTTCCACCAGCGTCGAGAGGCCGATGCGCAGCGGGTGTTCCGCTAGTTGTTTTTCATCCAGCTCGATACGAACCGGCAGACGCTGTACTACTTTGATCCAGTTGCCGGTAGCATTCTGCGCCGGCAGCAGAGAGAAGGCGCTGCCGGTGCCCATATCCAGACCGACCACTTTACCGGTGTATTTCACGTCATCGCCATAGATATCGCTGATCACGGTGGCCGGCTGGCCGATACGCATATGCGCCAGCTGAGTCTCTTTAAAGTTAGCATCGATCCACAGGTTGGTCGCCGGGACCACCGCCATCAGCGGCGTGGTGGTGCCGATCTGCGCGCCAGGCTGTACCGAGCGACGGGAAACGTAGCCGCTAATCGGGCTGACGATCTGCGTACGCTGCAGGGCCAGCCAGGCGTTACGCACTTCAGTGGCCGCCTGGAGCACCGCCGGCTGCTGTTCCAGCCTGGTGCCCAGCACGATCGCCTGGTTGGCGTTGTACTGCTGGATTGCCACGTCGAGTTCGGCCTGTGCGCTGGCGACGGTATCGCGGGCGTGCTGCAGCTCTTCGCGGCCAATGAGGTTCGCGGCGCCCAGCGGGATGCGGCGGTTCAGGTCAGCCTGCGCCTGGGCGAGGGCGGTTTTTTTGACGTCGATATTTGCCTGCAGCTGCTTGCTGTTGATCATCTGCTGGCGGGTCTGACGGACGCTGGCGGCCAGTTGGGTCTTAGCCTTTTCAAACGCCTGTTGGGCATCGGTCCGATCGAGCGTGACCAGCGGATCGCCTTTCTGCACGTAGTCCGTGTTGTCAGCCCAGACTTTGGTCACGCTGCCCGCGACCTGAGCCATAATTTGTACCTGATTTCCTGCCACGTAGGCATCGTCGGTCTCTTCGTAGTGACGCAGTACCAGAAACCAGTAAATCCCATATGCCACGGCAATAATAATGAAGAGCAATGTCAGCAACAGAAGGGCGCCTTTACGCTTTCCTTTTTTGCTGCCTGGTTGCTGCGGGGTTTGGCTCTCCGCATTTGCACTCATGTTATTCTCCACGATCTTATTATTTCACATCGGCTGAGCCGACCTGTTTATCAGAAAGGCCAGCAGAGATCTGCTGGCCTGGCTGTTTTCCTTGCAACGTAAAAATGGGCTGAGCGACGCCGCCCTTAGCGTAGAGAGTCCGCTAGCACGCCTTCTTCTTCCATCTGATCAAGGCGGCTCAGGAGTTTACGGGTGATGTGTTCGAGCTGATCTTTTTCGCTGGTGCTAAGTGAAGACCACAGCTGATGCAGGCAGTTATGCTGCGGCGGCAGGACTTCACGCAAAAACTGATGGCCCTTTTCGGTCAGTTGCAGATGCAAACAGCGACGATCGTTATCGCTCTCGCGGCGCTCAATCCAGCCGCGTTTTTCCAGTTCATCAGCGATACGGGTGGCGTTGGTACGTGACGAGCCCAGCGCACAGCTCAGCTCGGACGGCTGGATGCTGTGGTTTTCCTGTGACTCCAGCGTAATCAGCGCCATAAATAATGTCTCGTTAATTCCCTGCGCTTTGAGCATTTTATTGCGATTTTCCAGCAGCTTACCTTGCATATGCATGCAAAGACGAGTTAACAGGATCTCCTGAAACGGGAAATCTTCATGGCGGCTGGCGCGGAACTTGAGCATTTGCTCAATGGGAGTAAACGAACTATCCATTTGGGTATGACCTCATTAATTACAGCCGATATAATAACTATTGTGACAAATAAATCAAATGAATTATTGACCAAAATTGATACGTAAAGCTTAGAGCCCGTTGGTGATTTTCCATGCCAGACCATAGGCAAACGCCGACAGCAGGGTCGGGACAATGATGCTGCGGGTTTTCCAAAAGGCGGCCCCCAGCACCAGGAAGCCGGTCAGCGTCGGCGCCAGGCGATGGGCATCGGCGAGGATCTCCGGCACGCTGGAGACCACCAGCAGCGCGCAAATCGAGGCGATGCCAATGGTATCCAGCAGCACGCTGACCGGGCCGCGGCGGGCAGGACGGGCGTGGCCGGCGCGCAAACGCAGAGGAAGATAGCGAAAGAGATAGTTGACGCCGCCGACTATCACCCCGAGCAGAAGGACTTCACTGTTCATCCGGCATCCCCTTGAGCATGGCCTGAAGCAGCGCCGTCAGACACCCGCAGACAATTCCGGCGAGGATCGCCGCCGGAATGGAAAATAACAGAATGCCGCCCAGCGCGCCCGCCAGCGCCGCCGTGACGCAGAGTGACTGCTGACGCTGGAAAGAGGCCAGCAGGAAGCTCATAAACAGCGCCGGCAGCATAAAGCCGAGGGCGGCTTCCACCGCCGGATAATCCACCAGCAGGCCGTTGCCGGACCAGGCGCCGGCCAGCGTGCCGCACACCCACGATGCCCACGAGGTAAAAGCGAGACCGAGCATCCAGTTTTCGCTCCAGCGGCGGTTATCGCGAACCAGCCTGGCGGTAGCGGCGGCGAAAACCTCATCGGTCAGGCCGAAGGCCCAGAGGGCGGTTTTCTTTTTATCCAGCGCTGAGCGAATGCGGCTGCGCAATGAGGGGCCATACAGCACGTGGCGGACATCCATCGCCATCACCGTCAGGGCGGCGACCCACAGCGAACTGCCGGCGGCCAACATGGCGGTGATCACAAACTGGCTGGCGCCGGCGTAAATAATGCAGGAGAAGAACAGGCTTTCCAGCGGGGTGAAGCCCAGCCGGGTGGCATTGAGTCCGAAGGCGAATGCCACCGGAAGGTAGCTGATGACGATGGGGAGACTGTCTTTGATGCCTTCGCCGACGGTGGCGACGCGTTCAGGTAAGGCACAGGTTAAGGGCGCGGGGTTTTCCATATGAATAACTTATCGCTGGATCCATGTGAAGATGGCAATTTGACCGATGTCTCCACCTTAACAGAGCGCGATGCGCCTTAACACTATGGAAATTCCTGGAATCGCGTTTCTATGACCTGGCCACGAGAAAGGGGGCAAGGGGGCCGGATAAGGCGCTGGGCCTTATCCGTGAGCGGGTTTACTGCTGCGCGGCGAGGGCGGTTTTCACCCAGCTGTCGAACAGCGGCTGGTGGGCTTTGATCCAGCCATCAACGTGGCCGTTAATGTCGGCTTCGGAAGCATGGCCTTCGTGCATCATCGCATTCTCGGCGTTGATGTCGGCGATCGGCAGCTTCATGACGCTAAACAGAGTGGCGGCGGCCGGATTTTTCTCCGCCCAGGCTTTGTTGGCGACGATGTGCATGGTGTTCACCGGGAAGCCATAGTTGGCGCCGTTGGCCAGTTTGGTGTCGATGTTTTTCTGTTCGCCCGGCAGGGAGGAGAACGGCACCTGCAGCCAGACGACGTCCTTGCCAGGCTTCAGCACGTCGCTAACCCAGTACGGCGTCCAGGTGTAGTAGAGCACCGGTTTACCCTCTTTATACCGGGCAATGGTGTCGGCCATCATCGCCGCGTAGTTGCCCTGGTTATGGGTGACGGTTTTGCTCAGGCCATAGGCGTCAATCTGATGGTTAATCACTGCTTCGCAGCCCCATCCTGGGGTACAGCCGGTGAGATCCGCTTTACCGTCATTGTTGGTATCAAACAGTTTGGCGATCTGCGGATCTTTGAGCTGATCGATGGAGGTGATGTGGTACTGCTCAGCGGTTTTTTTGTCGATCAAATAGCCCTGGGCGGCGCCTGAGACGTACACTCCTTTGCGATAGAATTTGTTATCACCGCCCGCCGCGGCGTACATGTCATCGTGCAGCGGTTGCCAGTTGGTGGCGATAAAGGTGGTATCTCCGGCGGCAATCGACGTATAGGCAACGTTATAGTCCACTTCGCTGGGTTTCTCGACGGTGTAGCCCAGCTTCTCCAGCGCGCGACTGACCAGCAGGGTCTGGAAGCTCTCTTCGGAGATAGTGCTCTGAGCGGGCTTCACCGTAATCCCTTTACCCGGCAGGTCGGCGGCGAAGGCGCTGGTGGCGAGCAGGGTGGCAAAGGCGGCGGTGGCCAACATCGTACTATGTCGCATGGTGGTTCCTCTTATTGTTTAACGGGAAGGGCCGCTCCCGGGCATCGGCTGGTGCCGGGGAGCGGCGCTGTTATCGACTTATCGACAGAAAGGGCGAGTGATAAGCCCCAGCGGGCCGGTGGTGTACCAGCGGCGGTTGCCGCGACTGCGGGCGTCGCGACCGACGGCCTGGGTGAGGCGGTCAAGAATAATCGCCAGGATCACGATCCCCACCCCGCCGACGGTCGCCAGGCCCATATCCAGGCGGCCGATACCGCGCAGCACCATCTGGCCGAGGCCGCCGACGGCGATCATCGAGGCGATCACTACCATCGACAGGGCCAGCATCAGGGTCTGGTTAACCCCGGCCATAATGGTGGGCATGGCCAGCGGCAGCTGCACCTTAAACAGCAGCTGGCGCGGGCTGGCGCCAAATGAGCGCGACGCTTCGATCAGATCCGCAGGCACCTGGTTTATCCCGAGGATGGTCAGACGGACGATCGGCGGCAGGGCGAAGATAATCGTCACCACCACGCCGGGCACGTTGCCGATGCCGAACAGCATTACGATCGGCACCAGGTAGACGAAGGCCGGCGTGGTCTGCATGGCATCCAGCAGTGGGCGGATAATTTTCGCCGCCCGCGGACTGCGCGCCAGCCAGATCCCCAGCGGCAGGCCGATGATCATGCAGAACAGCAGGGCGGTGAGGACCAGCGCCAGGGTGACCATCGCCTGCGACCACGCGCCGATGGCGCCGATGGCAATCAGCGATACCAGGGTGGCGACCCCCATGCCGAGGCTGGAGATCTGCCAGGCGATCAGCGCGAAGACGATAATCGCCACTGGCGCCGGCATTCCCAACAGCAGCTGCTGAAAGGCGCTGAGAATGTAGTCGATCGGCACGCGGATCCCCTGGAACAGCGGGCGGAAGTGCAGCACGATCCAGTCGATGGCGTGGGTCACCCAACTGTCGAGCGGGATCAGGGTCTTATGGAACGGATCCATGATATTGAACTGTTCCGGCTGCGGCGCCGGGGCGCTGTGCAGCCAGTCGGCGCCGCCGCCATTGGTCGGCGCGGCAGTAGAAGCGCCACCCCAGGCGTCTGCAGCCTGGGCGGCGTTGTCGGTTGCCGGGGCGCTGTCCCACGGATTGGTTTGATCAGCCATGATTCACCCCCTCGCGATCTAAAGCCTGGAGCAACATTCGTTTGGAAATGATGCCAATATATTGTTGTTCTTCATCCACCACCGGGACGGCGCACGGGGCGTGGCCGACGTGGGAGAGCAGATCGCTGAGCGGCGTTTGCGCCTCCACCGCCAGCGGGGCGTCAATCAGCGCCGCCTCGATCCCCTGGCCGGCGCTGAGCGCGGTTTTCAAAGAATCGATCGACACAATCCCGACAAAGCGATTACCACGCTCGATGACATAGCCATATTCCCGGTCTTCATCCTGTAATAATTTCAGCGCTGAGCGGGGGCCAAAACCTGGCGTTTTACGAATCAGGCCGACCGGACTACGACGGGCAATATCTTTGGCGCTGAATACCTGGCTAATATCGACGCCGCGGAAGAAGGTGCGGACATAATCATTGGCCGGATTATTCAATATTTCATCCGGAGTACCGACCTGGACCACTTCGCCATTTTGCATAATGGCGATACGATCGCCAATTCGCATGGCTTCATCAAGGTCATGGGAAATAAAGACAATGGTACGCTGATGCTTAGCCTGTAATTTGATCAGCTCATCCTGCATTTCGGTGCGAATGAGCGGATCGAGCGCGGAGAAGGCTTCATCCATTAACAGAATATCGGGATTAATCGCCAGGGCGCGGGCTAAACCGACGCGCTGACGCATCCCGCCAGAGAGTTCATCCGGCCAGGCGTGGGCATAATTCTCCAGCCCCACCTGCCGCAGCGCTTCCCGCGCTTTTTGCTCTCGCTCAGCGGCCGGGACGCCGGCAAGCGCCATGCCAAACGCCGTGTTGTCGAGCACGCTCATGTGCGGCATCAGCGCAAAGGACTGAAAAACCATCGCAATTTTTTTACGACGCACCTCGCGCAGCTCGGCGTCCGACATTTTCGCGATATCGACCCCGTCAATCAGCACCTGGCCGCGGGTGGGTTCAATCAGGCGATTGAGAAGGCGAACCATGGTGGATTTCCCCGAACCGGAGAGCCCCATGATGACGAATATCTCGCCTTCTTCAATGGCCAGACTGGCGTCTTTGACGCCAAGCGACAGCCCCGTTTTTTCCAGTATTTGCGCTTTGTTGAGTCCTTTCTCAATATATTTGAAAGCACGGTGAGGGTGCTCGCCAAATATCTTATAAAGATTTTTAATTTCTAATTTAATTGCCATGCAATAGAGAAGTTCCTGTTATTTGTTTATTGCGATACGGTACCCAATGGTGATTATGATCTTTTTACACCCTAACATACTCAGATTCTGTGACAACCCTTAATGACAAACTCTCGGCAAAATGGAGTGAGGGACATGGCGGCGCAGCCCCCGTGATATAAGGGCTGAGCGGTAATTTGTTGTGGGTAATATTTTTTGATTATCTCTGGATAATTCGACTGAAATAGACCAGTTTTCTGCTAAATATGACGGGATGATGACGGTTAGGCCATGGAGAGAATATTTGACAGATGAACCCACTTTTCTGCGAAATAGATCACCAGGAATTCGGTCGCGATATTCCTGGTGAAAGTACGGTTAAAAGTCCCAGTCGTCGTCGGCGGTCTCTTCCATTTTTCCTATCACGTAGGAGGAGCCAGAACCGGAGAAAAAGTCATGGTTTTCGTCGGCGTTGGGCGACAGCGCTGCGAGGATTGCCGGATTGACCGCCGCCATCTCCGCCGGGAACAGCGCCTCGTAGCCGAGGTTCATCAGCGCTTTGTTGGCGTTATAGCACAGGAAAGCGCTGACGTCGTCGAACCAGCCGCTCTCGCCGTACAGCTCCCGGCTGTAGGCCAGTTCGTTGTCGTAAAGATCCATCAGCAGATCGAGGGCGAAATTTTTCAATTCTTCGCGCTTGCCGGGGCTGACGATCTCCAGTCCTTTCTGGTACTTGTAGCCGATGTAATAGCCATGCACCGCTTCATCGCGAATGATCAGGCGGATCAGATCCGCAGTGTTGGTCAGCTTTCCCCGGCTGGAGAAGTACATCGGCAGCCAGAAGCCGGAGTAGAAGAGAAAGGATTCGAGGAACACGCTGGCGATTTTTTTCTTCAGCGGCTCGTCGGCCTGATAGTAACCCAGCATCAGCTGCGCCTTGCGCTGCAGGGGATCACAGCTTTCGCTCCAGGCGAAGGCGGCATCCACTTCCTTGCTGTGGCACAGCGTGGAAAATATGGAGCTGTAAGAGCGGGCATGAACCGCCTCCATAAAGCTGATGTTCGACAGCACCGCCTCCTCATGCGGGGTTAAGGCGTCCGCCATTAGCGCCGGGGCGCCGACGGTGTTCTGAATGGTGTCAAGCAGGGTCAATCCGGTAAAGACGCGAATGGTCAACTGCTGCTCCGCCGCGCTGAGGGTTTGCCAGGCGGGAATGTCGTTCGACAGCGGCACTTTCTCCGGCAGCCAGAAGTTGCTGGTGAGACGGTTCCAGACCTCAAGATCTTTATCGTCATCAATGCGGTTCCAGTTGATTGCGCTGACGCGCGTTAAATGGGTCATCCTGTTCTCCTTACAGCGCGCAGGACACGCAGCCTTCAATTTCAGTGCCTTCCAGCGCCAGCTGGCGCAGACGGATGTAGTAGAGCGTCTTGATGCCTTTCTTCCAGGCGTAAATTTGCGCCTTGTTGATATCGCGGGTGGTGGCGGTATCGGGGAAGAACAGGGTCAGCGACAGCCCCTGGTCGACGTGGCGCGTCGCCTCGGCGTAAGTGTCAATGATCTTCTCCGGCCCTATCTCATACGCATCCTGGTAGAGGGCCAGATTGTCGTTGTTCATAAATGGCGCGGGGTAGTACACCCGTCCGGTTTTCCCCTCTTTGCGGATCTCAATCTTCGAGACGATCGGGTGAATGCTGGAGGTGGCATGGTTGATGTACGAGATCGAGCCGGTGGGCGGCACCGCCTGCAGATAGCGATTGTAGATGCCATAGCGCATGACATCGTCGCGCAGCTGGCGCCAGCTTTCCCGGTCGGGCAGAGAGATGCCGGCGCGGGCGAACAGCGTGCGCACCCGTTCGGTTTTCGGCTGCCACTCCTCCTGCAGATATTTGTCGAAGTACGCCCCGCTGGCGTAGCGCGACTGCTCGAAGCCGGCGAAGCGCTGGCCGCGCTCGCGGGCCAGCTGCATCGAGGTGTGCAGCGCGTGCCAGGTCACGGTGTAGAAGTAGATATTGGTGAAGTCCAGCCCCTCCGGGCTGCCGTAGGCAATGCCCTCCCGCGCCAGGTAACCGTGCAGATTCATCTGCCCCAGGCCGATGGCGTGGGAGGCCGCGTTGCCGGCCGCCACCGAGGGAACCGACTGAATGTCGCTCATGTCGGACACGGCGGTCAGGGCGCGCACCGCGGTGGCGATTGTGCGGCCGAAATCCGGCGAGTCCATGGTATGGGCGATGTTCAGCGAGCCGAGGTTGCAGGAGATATCTTCCCCGATATGGGCATAGCTGAGGTCTTCATTATAGGCGGACGGCGTACTGACCTGCAGGATCTCGGAACACAGATTGCTCATGGTGACCCGCCCGGCCACTGGACTGGCGCGGTTCACGGTGTCTTCAAACATGATGTACGGGTAGCCGGATTCAAACTGGATCTCCGCCAGGCGCTGGAACAGGTCGCGGGCGCGGATCCAGCGCTTGCGGACCCGCTCGTCGGCCACCAGCTGCGGATAGAGGTCGCCGATGGCGCAATCGGCGAAAGGTTTGCCGTACAGCCGTTCGACGTCATAAGGCGAGAACAGGGCCATCTGCGCATCTTCTTTCGCCAGCTGGAAGGTGATATCAGGGATCACCACCCCCAGCGACAAGGTTTTGATGCGGATTTTCTCATCGGCATTTTCACGCCGGGTATCAAGAAAGCGTAAAATATCGGGATGGTGAACATGCAGCCAGACCGCACCCGCCCCCTGGCGGGCGCCGAGCTGATTGGCATAGGAGAAGGCGTCCTCCAGCATCTTCATCACCGGCACCACCCCAGAAGACTGGTTTTCGATGCGCTTGATCGGCGCCCCGGCCTCGCGCAGGTTGGAGAGTAAAAAGGCCACCCCGCCGCCGCGCTTCGACAGCTGTAGCGCCGAGTTCACCGCCCGGCCGATGGACTCCATATTATCCTCAATACGCAGCAGGAAGCAGGAGATCAGCTCCCCGCGCTGCTGTTTGCCAGCGTTAAGGAAGGTCGGTGTGGCGGGCTGAAAGCGGCCGCTGAGTATCTCCTCCGTCAGCTGCCGCGCCTGCTGTTCATCGCCCCGGGCCAGCGTCAGGGCCACCATCACGCTGCGTTCGGCGAAATCCTCGAGGTAGTGCTTGCCGTCAAAGGTCTTCAGCGCATAGCTGGTATAGAACTTCCAGGCGCCGAGGAAGGTCTGAAAGCGAAACGGAGCGCGCCGGGCATGGGCGAACAACGCCAGCACAAACCCGCGGTCATAGCCGGCCAGCACCTGCGGATCGTAATAGCCCTCGCTGACGAGCCAGCTGAGCTTATCCTCCGGGCTGGGGAAGGTGAGGGCGTTGGGCTGAACCTGGGTCGCCATAAAGGCCTCAACCGCCTGGCGATCTTTCTCAAACGGGATGCGGCCCTCGCTGTCGTACAAATTCAGCATCGCGTTGAGGGCGTGAAAATCCACGGCGGCGGTTATACGTTCTGCGGTTGTCGTTGCCAAAATTCGCTGACTCCTTTACGCACGGTGTTGATATCGTCGGGGGTTCCCATCAGCTCGAAGCGGTAGAGATAGGGCACGGCGCATTTTTGCGCGATGACATCTCCGGCACGCCCCCAGCCGTCGCCAAAGTTGCGATTGCCGGCGGCAATCACTCCGCGGATCAGCTGGCGGTTATGCACGTCGTTTAAAAAGCGGATCGCCTGACGCGGTACCGCGCCGGCGGTGCCGCCGCCGCCATAGCTGGGAACGATGAGAATATAGGGCTCGTCTACCCGCAGATGTTCACGCTCGTTCAGCGGGATGCGCACCGCCGGCAGCCCCAGGCGCTGCACAAAGCGATGGGTATTCTCCGAACGGCTGGAGAAGTAGACGATGAGGCTCATGCGCTGGCCGCCGTAAAGGAGGGGCGCAGGCGATTGATCATATCCGGGCGGAAGCCGCTCCAGCGCAGCTCACCGGCGATCACCACCGGCAGCTGGCGAAATCCCTGCTCGCGCAGGGTGTCGGCGGCATCCGGCTGCTGGTCGACGTTGACCATTTCAAAGGCCAGTCCCCGGCTCTCCATGGCTCGCCGGGTGGCATGGCACTGCACGCAGTCATTTCGAGTGTAAATAATAATGCGCATGATTCGTATTTCCATTTAAGATAACAGCACGGCGCTAAACATAGCGTCGAACGTAGTGGGCCATTCGATAAGGAAATACTAGATGTAGTTATTTAAAACTTCAACCACTCAATATATAGCGTTTTTGGCAAGCAAGTCCCCCGCCGGGATAGATCGGCGGAGGAGGGGGGAGGCTGTGCGGAACTACAGGCGCATGGCCACGGCGAGGCGGTTAAAGGCGTTCATCAGACTGACGGCGAAGGTCAGATCGCTTATCTGACGCGGGGTAAAATGTTCGCGCAGCGGCTGGTAAACCTCATCTTCCGCATGGCCGGCGGCAATGTCGGTGACCGACTCGGCCCAAGCCAGCGCCGCGCGTTCGGCCGGAGTAAAGTGGGCGCTTACCCGCCAGCCCGCAAGGGCATCCAGTTTGCTTTGCGCCATGCCGCCTTTGCGCAGCGCCTGGCTATGTTTCTCAAGACAGAAGGCGCAGCCGTTGATCTGCGAGACGCGTAAATAAACCAGCTCTACCAGGGCGTTGCCCAGCTCGCTTTTCTCCAGCGCGATGCTGGCCTGTACCAGCCCTTTATAGACTTCCGGGCTCAGTTCACTGAATGGCTGACGTAATTGGTTCATGGTGTTCTCCTCTCTAAGACGGCAGCCAAAATAGCACTATAATGGACTGCAAAAGATAGCCATATTCTGATGAAAAAAGCAGACCATAATGGAAGCAATTAACCTCCCGCTTTATCAGCGTATCGCCCGCCAGTTGAAATCGGCGATTGAACGTGGCGAACTGACCCCGGGCAGCCGTTTGCCCGCCAGCCGGGTGTACGCTCAGGAGCAGGGCGTCTCCCGGGCGACCATCGAAAACGCCTGGGGAGAGCTGGTCGCCCAGGGATGGCTCGAGCGGCGTGGGCAGGCGGGGACCTTTGTCAGCGAGCGGCTCAGCCCGCGCCAGCTGGCGCCGGTACCGCCAGTGCAACCGGCCGCGCCGACGGAGCCGCTGCCGTTTCAGATGGGGCTGCCGGCGCTGGATCTCTTTCCGCGCGGGCAGTGGGCGCGGGTGATGGGGCGTCGGCTGCGGACGCAGTCGCGGTTCGATCTTGCACCCGGCGATCCCGGCGGCGATCCGCTTCTGCGCCAGGCTATCGTCGATTATCTACGCCTGTCGCGTAGTATCGACTGTCAGCCGGATCAGGTGTTGATCACCGGCAGCTATGCCGCCTCCATGAACCTTATCCTGCGTACCCTGGCGCAGCCGGGACAGCATATGTGGATGGAAGATCCGGGGTATCCCTTTATCCGGCCGGTCGTCGAGGCTGGGCAGCTGGCGGTGGATGCGATTCCCGTGGACGACGAAGGGATGGACGTCGGCTGGGGCCAGCGTCATCACCCGCAGGCGCGATTTGCCCTGCTCACACCAGCCCATCAGAGTCCGCTGGGGGTCGCGCTGTCGCTTCCCCGACGCCGCCAGCTGCTGGCGTGGGCCGCGGAGCGCGACGCGTGGATCATTGAGGACGATTACGATAGCGAGTTTCGCTATCACGGCAAACCGCTGCCGCCGCTGAAAAGCCTTGATGCGCCGCAGAGGGTCATCTACGCGGGCACCTTCAGTAAGTCGATGTTCCCGGCGCTGCGCACCGCCTGGCTGGTGGTGCCGACCCCGCTGGTGGCGCGTTTTCACCAGACCGCGGAGCGCCAGTCCTGCACCGTTCCCACCCTGTGGCAGCAGACGCTGGCGGATTTTATCCAGCAGGGACATTTTTGGCGTCATTTGAAGAAAATGCGTGCCAGCTATAGCCAGCGTAGACAGTGGCTGGAGTCGGCTCTGCATTCAGGTCACGCCGCAGCTGGGGGGAATTCAACTGGTTATGTCGGTCAGCGGCGACGATCGGCTGCTCGCGCGGCGGGCGGTTGTGGCCGGGCTGGCGGTGCAGGCGCTGAGCGACTGGCGGATTCGCCACGCGGGCGAGGGGGGATTACTGATGAGTTTTACCAATATACGTTCGCCGGCGATGGCTGACGGACTTGCCCGACGGCTGAGAGAGGCGATCGCGATTTGATGGCGCTTAAGTCGGGGAAGCAGAAAAACCCCTGCGGCCAGAGGCGCGCAGGGGCTGACGCGTATTTGTTATCTTCATTGCCTTCCGTAAAGCTCGCGGGCTACCGCGCGCCAATCGCGCGGCGGCAGCCGACGCTTAAGCTATTATCGACGTAAATTGAGCAATACGCCAATAAATACCCCGACGGCGGCGGCGGCGCCCACACTGTGCCACGGTTTATTGCGCACGTAGGTATCGGCACAGCCCAGCGCATCGCACGCTGCCTGGCGCGCATCCAGCGCCGCCTGCTGCACCCGGTTGTGGCCATTAAGGCGGGCACGAGTCTCTTTTAACAGCGACTGCGCTTTGACACGCGCCGCTTCCGCTTCCTCTTTGGCGTCACTGCCCCATGATTTCAGCACCTCTTCCAGCGTATCCGCTAATTGGCTGACATCGTTATGAATATCTTCAGCGTTCTCGTCAAAATTGTTGCGGTTCACATGGTTAGCCATCGTTATCTCCCTTAATTCCATCGAGTGAGTAAGTGTAGGACAAGATTTTGAATTATGCTTACTGTCGTGGTTTCTGGAATTTTCCGAAAGCACTGTCCTTAATGAATAAGGTAAGGTCAATGTGCGGTAAAAGATAACGAGGAATCAGTATGTATTTAAGACCCGATGAGGTGGCGCGTGTTCTTGAAAAAGCCGGCTTCACCATGGATGTTGTGACGCAAAAAGCGTACGGCTATCGCCGCGGCGATAATTATGTTTATGTGAACCGCGAAGCGCGCATGGGGCGAACAGCGTTAGTTATTCATCCGGCGTTAAAAGAGCGCAGCAATATGCTGGCCGAACCGGCTTCAGATATCAAGACCTGTGATCATTATGAACAGTTTCCGCTGTATTTAGCCGGGGATGCGCAACAACATTATGGTATTCCGCATGGATTTAGCTCACGCATGGCGCTTGAGCGTTTTCTGAATGGGCTATTTGGCGAAGCCCAGCCGGCAATGTCGACGAATTAATACGGCGATAGGCATTTAAGGATCCAGGCGAGGCGGGCTGGCGGGAAGAGGCGACTGGCAGAGCCAGTCGCTGCTAACGCGTTGGTCAGGCCTTCGCCTGCTGATAGGGCGCCACGCGGAACAGGCGGCGGCAATAGTCGAGGAAGTAGCCGTAGGCGGCGCCCATCATCATCGATACCGCCAGGTTCGAGCTCACCGCGGCGACAATCTGGTGCCAGTCAGCACCCACGCTCCACAGAATAGCGACATACACCGGCGACTGAAAGGTGACGTAGGCCAGCACGTCGGCCATATTTTTCATCCACCTGGCCGGGCTGATGCGCCGGGCCTGACGCATGGCGAAATCGCGATAAATCCCATAGGGTACGGCAATAATAATGTTGACCGGGATCGCCACCAGACGCGACGATAACGACTGCTCAAACGTCATACCAGAGAGAAAAATTTCGATCATCATGTTGACGACGGTGCAGTAAACCACCATCGCAAAGGTGTCTGCAACCGCATGCCGCAAGCGGGAGTGCGCAGAGAACATCGGAGTGCTCCTCGAAAATGAAGTCATTAACGCCGAAAAATGCGCGTTGGTATAGCGTTTTTTGGCTGCCTGTTTTGATGTGCGTAGAGTATATCTCTGCATTAAAAGTGGCAACTAGCTATAAATTTTTATTTATCGCCTTTTTGTCGATAAAATACTCTGCGCTGGTTTGTTTTTTGTTCGTTACGCTACTTTTATTCCTGTTTTTGCAAATATCAATATTTATCAATGTGTTACTCTTGATTGCGAAATCGAGACTGGCCGAGGGAACGGCGCCTGATAGCCAACCATGGCGCAACATCACGCGAGTGTGTGATTCCGCTCTCTTTTAGGATTTTTTATGCCGTAAGTCGCGTTTTTATGGTGAAAAACTCTGAATTGCGAATTGTTGTTTTATTCCCATTTTCTGATTAACTATTCACTGTGGCCAAAGGTATGTATCAGTGCGGCCACGTATGAACAGCAGGTAACCCGCTGACCATAAAGCTAATATTCCTGGCGAGAACGGTGGTTTTTCCCGTCATTCTGCCTTTTTTATTTATTCATTCTCTTTTTTGCCTGTGCTTATGAAAAAGGCTCAGGTATTTGCCAATATAGTTCCAGGGGATAACCGCTAATATCCACCTTATATATTTATCTGGACAACCGAAGGCTGGAAATAAATAAACGTTTCTATTACACTTGCCGCGTTGTATCTTTTAATTTGCTATTTGGAATTTTTTAATTTTATGTCTTCAATGTTACACAAACTGAATAATATCCGTTCACTGCGTGCCCTGTCCCGTGAATTCTCCATTGACGTGCTTGAAGAGATGCTGGAAAAACTCAGGATCGTCACTGAAGAAAAACGTACGCAACAGCAGCAGGCAGCTCAGCAGCAGGCTGAATATCAGGAGAAAGTGAATACCTGGCTTGAGCTGATGCGCGCCGACGGTATTTCTCCTGACGAGCTGGTGGCCGATATTCAGCCGCCAAAGGCGGGAGGCAAAAAGCGTCAACCGCGCCCGGCGAAATATCGTTATACCGATCATACTGGCGCAGAGAAAACCTGGACCGGACAGGGAAGAATGCCGAAGCCGATTGCCGAGGCTGTCGCCCAGGGTAAATCGCTGGATAGCTTTTTAATTTAACGCCTTCGGGCCAGCGCCAGCCCGGTGGTGAGAGACCCACCGGCCTGGCCTTACGACTTTAAGCGAGGGGCTTTAGCAGACGCCGAAGTCTCCCTCTTCCTGATACGGCGTGACCTCGTCCGACTTCAGCGAATAGCGCTCTCCCTGCTCCTGTGCGGCCTGAACCACCACCAGTTGCTCCCCTTGCACTTCCACCACTTTCAGTTTTGGTCCGCCCGCTCGGGGTTGTACCAGATCGCCGACAGCAAACATAATTCACTCCTCACTGTTAACACCATGGATAAACCTAAACCATAGCTCAACGCCCGCTCACTGAACACCGGGCGTGCTGTTTTTTGTTAAAACAATTTGGAGTTATATGTATTAACATTGTTAATGTTTTGCTGGCGCCATACCGCTGCTGAGAAAGGGGGACGGCGAGGGTAGGGTTACCACCAATCAGGTCAGGAAAGACACCATGAAGTATATCATTCTGTTGATCATTGTTATTGCTGTACTGTATGTCCATTACCGCGGACGGGTGCGCTATCGTTTCTGGCGGCAGCTCTCCGACCATTCCACATTTACCGCGCCGCTGAATGGATTTATGTATTTATTTTCCCGCGTGCCGAATACGCCTTATCTGCGGCCGGAGATGTTTCCCGAGCTGGCGATATTGCAGCAAAACTGGCAGGTTATTCGCGACGAAGGTCTCCACCTTCAGCAGCTGGAGCAGATTAAAGCGGCCGATAAATATAACGATGCCGGGTTTAACTCATTTTTCAAAACCGGCTGGAAACGCTTTTATCTGAAATGGTATGAGGATGCCCATCCTTCCGCCAGCCAGCTCTGTCCGCAAACTACCGCGCTGCTGCGCGATATCCCGTCGGTGAAAGCGGCCATGTTTGCCACTCTGCCGGACGGTAGCCGTCTGCCGCGCCATCGTGACCCCTACGCCGGCTCGCTACGCTTTCATCTGGGCCTGGCAACGCCGAACGATGACCGCTGCTTTATCGAGGTGGATGGCCAGCGTTACAGTTGGCGCGATGGAGAAGGCGTGCTGTTTGACGAGACCTATATCCACTATGCGGAAAATACCAGTGGTGAGAATCGCCTGATTCTGTTCTGCGATATTGAACGGCCGATGCGCTACCGCTGGGCGCAGAAAGTTAACCACTGGCTGGGACGCCATCTGATGAGCGCCGCTTCGGCGCCCAACGATATCGGCGATCGCACCGGCGGGATTAACCGGGCGTTTCGCTATATTTACCAGATCCGTATTGTTGGTAAGCGGTTGAAAAAATGGAATAAGACGGTCTATTACATCGTCAAATGGCTGCTCTTCGGCGGCATTGCCTGGCTTATCTGGAGCGCGTTTTAACCCCCTGGCGCCGGTTCCACGGCATGGTCGCCAGCAGACGCGCCATGCCGCAAAAGCCGGTTACGCCGGCGAAGGTGAGCCCGGCGCCGACCGCGCCGCTGAGCAGGAAAAAGCCGCCGTTAACGGTATAGCCCAGCAGCACCCCCAGTAAAATCAGGGTGCCAGCGGCAATTTGCACCTGGCGCATCAGCGGCAGCGGCTGTGATGAATCTTCCACTACCGGCAACCCCGCGGCTTTCCACGCCTGAATTCCTCCTGCCAGCAGGCAGGCCTGCGCCGGCGCGGCGGCCGCGGCCAGACGAATCGCATTATTCTGCGTCCGGGAACCCGCCTGGCAGTGAAAGATGACCGTCTCTCCGGCCCGGGCATTGAGGGGCGCACCGCTGGTCAGAGTGGCGAGCGGCACCAGCTCGGCATCGGGGATATGTTCGCGCGCATATTCATCCGCATCGCGGATATCAATCAGTCTGGCGCCCTGGGCAATCTGCGCCTGGGCCTCGGCGGGAGTTAAGGTGGCGATGGTCATAGGATCCTCACGGGCAATAGAGCGTTTTCAGCGTATTGATCACCTGCTGTACCGCAGGGTGGGTGATGAAATAGTGGATACGCTGGGCGTCGCGCTCGCTGTCGATCAGCCCCTCGTCACGCATCCGCGCGAGGTGTTGCGAGGTGGCGGAGGGGCTCAGCCCTGTAGCCCGGGCGAGTTCGCCGGCGCTGGCCCTGGGCGCATCGCACAGCATGCACAGGATCAGCAATCGGTGAGGATTGCTCATCGCTTTCATCAGCGCGGCGGCTTCTCCGGCGCGGGCCTGCAGGTCTTCAGGTGTGGTCATTTATTTTAGCTTTGTCTAAATTTAGATAACTCTAAAATAAAAAGGCCGCCAGCGCCAGCACAATTTCTCCACGACTCAGGCCGGAACGGCGAGCCGGGCAATCTGCGCCCGGGCGCTGGCGATCCCGGCGTCGCGACCATGCGGGCGATTGTCCAGCCCTTCGGCATAGATAAATTCCACCTCCTGGATCCCCATCAGCCCCAGTACCGCGCGCAGATAGGGCGTGACGGCGTCGGTAGTTTCTCCCTGGTGAATACCGCCGCGGCTGCTGACGACCACCGCCCGGACGCCCTCCACCAGCCCCTGCGGCCAGCTCTCGGTGTAGCGAAAGGTTTCCCGCGCCCGCGCCACGAGGTCGAACCATTTTTTTAGATCGGTCGGGACGTTGAGGTTATACATCGGCGCGCCAATCACCAGCAGGTCGCTGGCCTTTAACTCGGCGATAAGCTGGTCGGAGAGGGCGACCGCCTCGCGGATAGCAGGCTGCGGATCCACTGCCCCGCGCAGGGCGGCGAACAGGGGGCGATCCAGCGTTGGCAGCGCCATGGCGCTGAGATCGTGTTCGGTGAGCCGATCGCCGTGTCCCGCCGCCTGGCGCGCCGCGAGAAATTCGTTAATCAACTGATTGGTCAGGGATGTTTCGCCATTAATGCTGGATTTTAAAACCAGAACGTTAGCCATGATGAGTGCCTCAAATGAAAGATAGAAGCAAAGACTAACACTGTCTTTTTTGTCTCAGGAGTGACATTATTTTTCCATATTGTATCCCGTAAGGAACCAATCTGTGCGCGACGATCTGAATGCGATCCCGGTATTTGTCACCGTGGTCGAGAGCGGCAACTTTGCCAGCGCGGCGGCGATCCTCCATGTGACGCGTTCGGCGGTGGGAAAAACCATTGCCCGGCTGGAAGCGCGTCTCGGCGTGGCGTTATTCCAGCGTACCACCCGACGGCAACTGCTGACGGAAGAGGGGGAGCAATTCTATCTCCAGTGCCGGGAAGCGCTGGAGCGCATCCGCGAGGCCGAAGAGACGCTGCAGCGCGGCAAAGATGAGGTGCAGGGGCGGCTGCGGGTGTCGCTGCCGGTGCTGTTTGGCCAGCGCTGCGTGGCACCGCTGCTGTTCCGCCTCAGCCAGCGCTATCCGTTACTGAAGCTCGAGCTCCACTACAGCGACCGGCAGGTCAATCTGCTGGAGGAGGGGTTTGATCTTGCGGTGCGTATCGGGAGCCTGGCCGATACCGGGTCGCTGCGGGCCCGGGCGCTGGGAGAGCACGGCATGGTGCTGTGCGCGGCGGCGGAGTACCTGCGCCAGCAGCCAGCGCCGCAGACTATTGCCGGGTTGAACGAGCACCGTACCCTCGGCTATCTGCACAACGGCCAGCTACAAAAATGGCAACTGTATGACCCGCAGCAGGGCGAAGTGCGCTTCAGTCCGCAGACGTGGCTGATACAGGATGATTTTGCCGCCATCGCGGCGGCAGTGCAGCAGGGGATGGGCATCGCCTGGCTGCCGGACTGGCTGGTGGCGCAGGCGCTTGCCGATGGGACATTGCAGCAGGTGTTGGCGCCCAGCGCTCAGGTGCGTTTCGCCATCCACGCGGTATGGCCGGAGGGGCCGTGGCTGCCGCAAAAAACGCGGGCGGCGATCGATGCCCTGCGGGAAGGGCTGCCTCTTACCGCAACACCTGGTTAGCGCAGAGAGAAATAACCGCCATCTATGGCGGCGGAGGTTTTCCGACAGCGTGCAAGCTACCGGCGCGCTTTACGCCGTAGCCTCAGCGACGAGGCCGTCCGGCACGGGCGGCACGGCGGTACAACGTGCTGCGGGCGATACCCAGTATCTGCGCCGCCCGGCTGACGTTGCCGTTGACCCTGGCCAGGGTATCGACAATCAACTGCTCATCATGGGCCTGCAATCCCCCGCGCGGCAACGGCGCAGGCGCGGCGCGATACGCCTCCGGCAGCGCGTCGGGCGTCAGCGTGTCGCCCTCATCGGCGAGAGCCAGCATTACCTTCAGGACGCTCTGCAGCTGGCGTACGTTTCCCGGCCACGGCAGCTGGCTGAGGTGAACCAGCAGCGCGTTTGAAAGCGTCACCCGGCGTGAAGCACCGCCCAGGTCGTGCCACAGGGTGGCGATAAAGGTTTCCAGCGCCGGCCACTCGCGCAGCGGAGGCAGCGCCAGGGCGTATTCCCGCAGACGCCACAGCAGATCTTCACGGAATTCTCCGGCGCTGACCCGCTGGGTCAGGTTGCGGTGGGTGGCGCAGATCAAGGCGAAATTCACCGGCACGCTGCGGCTGGCGCCCAGCGGAGCGACCTCTTTCTCCTGCAGGACGCGCAGGAGGCGGGTCTGCAGCGCCAGCGGCATATCGCCGATCTCATCAAGAAACAGCACCCCGCCGTCAGCCTCGCGGATTTTACCGATATAGCCATTTTTGCTGGCGCCGGTAAACGCCCCCGGCTGGTAGCCGAAGAGCTCGGATTCGATCAGCGATTCCGGGATGGCCGCGCAGTTGATGGCGACAAATTTGCCACTGCGCCAGCGGCTGTGCTGATGCAGCGTGCGGCTGACATACTCTTTGCCGCTGCCGGTTTCCCCCTCAATACAGAGCGCGATGCCGGCGTTGAGCAGCCGCAGCAGCTTTTCGCCTTCGCGCGGGCTGGTAAAGGGGAGATGCATGGCCGGCGGGGCGCTTACCGCCACCCGGCGGCGGGTGGGCTCCCGCAGGCGATAGTGGTAGCGGCCCTGCGGCGTGGTCAGCGGCAGCGGGACGCTGACCGCCGTTTGCGTCAGCGTCGGAAAAAGCGAGGCAAAGGTGAGCTGGCCAAACTGCGCCGCGCTCAGGCCGAACTCGCGCATCGCCAGCCGGTTGCCGGCGGTGAGGACGTTGTCGGAAAAGACCAGCAGCAGCTCCTCGACGCTGTCGAGTTTGTCCACCTGCCGGTGCAGGCTCATCAGCCACTGCTCAGGATGCAGACTCTGTTTCACCCACAGATATTCAATTTGCTTTGCCGCCGCTTTTACCCAGCCAAAGGTGTGCTGGTGGGGAAAATTCGCCGGGCCGGAGATATCCAGCACCCCGGCGATGCTTCCGTCCGGTCGCTGGAGCGGCATTGCCGCGCAGTACAGATTCTGGTTGCGGGTAAGAAAGTGCTGACGGCCATCGATCTCGCAGCCATCGTCAATCGCCAGCGCGGTGCCGATGGCGTTGGTCCCGCGCCCGCTTTCACTCCACAGATTGCCGGGAGCCAGCGCCACGCGCTGGGCCTTTTGCAGCGCCTGGGTATCGCCGAGAGTATGCAGCACCAGGCCGTCGGGGTCGGAAAGGATCACCACCGACTGCAGGTCTGCGACCTGGCGCGACAGGGCTTCCACCACCGGCTGCGCCAGCTGCTGCAGGCCGCGGTGGCTGGCGAGCCGGTCCGCCAGCTCGCCGGCGCCGAGGCGGGGAAAATCCTCGGTGGCGGGATCCAGCCCGTAGCGCTGGCAGCGAGACCACGAATCGCTCAGCAGGGGATTCGCATTAACCTCTGGTGCGAGAAGAAAGGGATTGCCTGCCACAGGGCACCTCTGGGTCGATGTTGCTGTGTTGCAATATTGTAGCCATTTGGTTTATTTGGTGTTGCGATTTGCAACACATAAGTGGAAACCCGTGCGACAGATGGCTGACCATCTGCTCGGTTAGTGAAGGCAACGTATTAATAAATAAAAATATTTAAAGAAAATAAAAAACTGGCATAACCCCTGCACAGTGAGAAGCGTTCGGCGGCAAATTTAAAAAATCAATATGCCGCTGCGTCTCAACCCTACAGAAGGAGATTTGCGATGCGTTATGCACATCCTGGCCAGCCCGGCGCCGTGGTTTCATTTAAATCGGCTTACGGCAACTTTATTGACGGTAGATTTGTCGAGCCGCTGAGCGGTGAATTCTTTATGAATACTTCGCCGGTCGACGGCAGCAACATTGCGCAGTTTCCCCGCTCGGATGCCAGAGACATTGACTTCGCCCTCGACGCTGCCCATCGCGCGGCGCCGGCGTGGGGTAAAACCTCAGTGCAACAGCGCTCCAGGCTGCTGCTGCAGGTCGCCGATCGTATTGAACAGCATCTGGAATATCTGGCGGTGGCGGAGAGCTGGGACAATGGGAAACCGATCCGCGAAACCCTGAATGCCGACCTGCCGCTGGCGGTGGATCATTTTCGCTACTTCGCCGGCTGCCTGCGCGCTCAGGAGGGAAGCACCGCCGAGATTGACGAAACCACGGTGGCCTATCATTTCCATGAACCGCTGGGGGTGGTCGGGCAGATTATCCCGTGGAACTTCCCGCTGCTGATGGCCGCGTGGAAGCTGGCCCCGGCCCTGGCGGCGGGGAACTGCGTGGTGCTCAAACCGGCGGAACAGACGCCGCTAAGCATTACCCTGCTGCTGGAGCTGATCGGCGATCTGTTCCCGGCCGGGGTGCTTAACGTGGTGCAGGGTTTCGGCAAAGAGGCGGGCGAGGCGCTGGCCACCAGCAAGCGTATCGCCAAGCTGGCGTTTACCGGCTCCACGCCGGTCGGGCGGCATATTCTCGCCTGCGCGGCGGAAAATATTATCCCCTGCACCGTCGAGCTGGGGGGGAAATCGCCCAACATCTACTTCGCCGACGTGATGGACGGAGAAGAGGAATTTATTGAGAAGGCGGTGGAGGGGCTGGTGCTCGGCTTCTTCAACCAGGGTGAGGTCTGTACCTGCCCGTCGCGGGCGCTGATCCATGAATCCATCTATGAGCCCTTTATGGCACGGGTCATGGAGAAGGTGGCGCAGATCCGCCGCGGCGATCCGCTAGATACCGACACCATGATCGGCGCTCAGGCTTCCCGCCAGCAGTTCGACAAGATCCTCTCCTATATTCAGATTGCCCGGGAAGAGGGTGGGCAAATTCTGACCGGAGGCGAGCGGGCGGCTATCGCGCCGGCGCTGAATAATGGTTTTTATATTCAGCCCACGCTGATTAAAGGTCGCAACGATATGCGCTCCTTCCAGGAGGAGATCTTTGGGCCGGTGATCGGGGTGACCACCTTTAAGGACGAAGCGGAAGCGCTGGCTATCGCCAATGAGACCCAGTTTGGTCTCGGCGCCGGGGTGTGGACGCGGGATACCAACCTCGCCTATCGCATGGGTCGCGGCATTAAAGCCGGTCGCGTGTGGACCAACTGCTATCATGTCTACCCGGCGCATGCGGCGTTCGGCGGCTATAAACAGTCCGGCGTCGGGCGGGAAACGCACAAGATGGCGCTGGATGCCTATCAGCAAACCAAAAACCTGCTGGTGAGCTACGGCACCGCGCCGCTGGGCCTGTTCTGAAGTCCATCTCATTTCTGACCGATCCTCAGTCCGCAATCCATTGGGGTTGCGGATTTTTTTAACTTCAAAATAACCATTCGAAGAGGGTGGTTATTTTGCCGGCGGCAGCGCCCATGTATTTATGTCACTTATGTATTGGCTTTCACTTGAAAATAAAAACACTTTCATAATAAGGGATTAGCGGGTGGAGGTGGCGCACCCTGGCGTCGTTTGTGTAGAAATTATGAATATTAATACCAGGAAAATTCCTAATTTTTGTGTACGCTCTGACGAGCGCACAATAAAACAAGACGAATTTTTGAACAATTGTCTTTAAATTTGTTAATTGAATTGATCTGTTGTTGTTTAAAGGTATTTGAATTTCTTTTGTATAGATATGTAAATTAACATTGAAAAGCCATTTCAAAAATTAAATATATGGCGAACATAGCTATTAACTTATAGTTAACATCTCCCCGGGTTGCCTTTTGATACTTCGGGTAATATATTTATTTCGCACATCAAAATAACTCTTTTTTCTTCTGTTTGTTATTCATGGCCATCTATTGGCGAAATAAGGCAGAGTAGAGGGGGATGTGCCTAATATCCTGCGGAAGGAACGCAACGTACATTTACAGGGAGGAGCTGACGAGCCGTTTCGCGATAGCTTTAGGGCTATTGTCGATGATGGAAAATATGTTCGTTAACGATGAGATAAATAATGAAAAAACAACCTCGCTTTATAACCATCCTCATAGGAGCGCTGCTTTCTGGCGTAGCCTTGCAGGCTACCGCGGCCAACACTATCAATCCTGACTCGGGCACCAGTTCGGAAGGCGCCGGCGGGCAGGTCATCTTCAATGGGTCAATCACCGACAGCTCTTGCAACGTCGATAGTAGTTCTAATGGCCAGAAGGTTGATCTGGGCAAATGGGCCAGCAACTATTTTACCGGCACTGGTTTTGAAACCACCAAAACCCCCTTCCATATCAAAGTGAAAGATTGCCCGGCCAGCGTGACTACGGTCGCCGTGCTGTTTGACGGCGCGCGCGATCAGTCTGATAACTCCCTGCTGGCCATCAACGGCGGCGCCAGCGGCGTAGCGATTAAGCTGTATGAGCACGATCGGTCGACGGCTGTCAGCCTCGGTAAAACGTCAGCCAAACAGACGGTCACTCCGGGTACCAGCGGCGGCACCGGCTCTGCCGACCTCGAGTTTTACGCCGACTATATCTCCACCGCGGCGACCGTGACGGCAGGTAAAGCCGACGGTACAGCTAATTTCAATATGATTTATAACTGATCTAATTGCGCGTTATTCAGAGTCAGCCCACTGCGTCTTGATTAATTACAGATAGCTAAAGTGTTAATTGTCATGAAGTCACGAAATATATTCGTGACGGTATAGTTGTTTTTGCTAATTATCCCGTCGAGTACTGGCTCTGTTATTCACTGCTTTATTTTGTTGTCTGTTCAACTTTTACCTGATGGTAAGTCATGATGAAGAAAATAATTGCCGTTGCGGCTTTTCTGCTGTGCACCACGGCAGCGCAGGCCGGTATTGTCATGGGTGGAACCCGTGTGATTTATCAGGAAGGGAAGCGTGAAGCCGCTATTTCAGTCACCAATGCCGATACCCATACGCCCTATCTGGTGCAGTCGTGGGTGGAAAATTACGCGGAAAACGATAAGGCCAGGGTGCCCTTCATTGTAACGCCGCCCTTGTTCCGTCTCGATCCGGAGCAAAATAACGTTCTGCGGATTAACTTTATTGGCGCCTCGCTGCCCCGCGACCGTGAATCGGTCTTCTGGCTGAACGTCAAAAGTATCGCCCCGACGCCTCAGGGCGAGGTGAATAAGCTGCAGGTGAATATTAAATCGAAATTCAAAATCTTCTATCGCCCCAACGACCTGGCGGGCGACCCGGCAAAGGCCTGGCAGCAGCTGAAGTTTAGCCAGTCCGGCGGTCGGCTGACGGTGATAAATCCCACTCCCTACTTCGTCTCTTTTTACGCCGTCGAGGTGGGCGGGCAAAGCATCGACGATCCCGGCATGGTGGCTCCCTTCGGCGAGAAAACGTGGCCGGTGAGCGGGCACGGCACCGTCAAATGGCGGGCGATTAACGACTACGGCGGCGTCAGCGATTTCGCCCAGCAGTAATTCCCCTTTTTGATGAGCTTACCGGACGGCGCCAGCATGAAAAGAATAACAACAGCCAGGGTGCGGGAGTATGCCTTGTTGCCCGTTACCGCCGGGCGGGCGGTGGCGCTGGCGACGGTGCCGACGATGATGTTTTGTCTCAGTCCGTTGAGCCGGGCGATGGCCGACGACTATTTTGACCCGGCGGCGCTGGAGTTTGCTGACCCGCAGCAGCAAACCTCCGATCTGCACTACTTCGCCAAACCCGGCGGCCAGCAGCCGGGGACTTATCCTGTCACCGTGGTGGTTAATGACCAGGAGCTGGGTCAGGCTGATATCACGTTTGTTGACGATGGCGGGCAGCTGCGCCCGGTGCTGACGCCCGGTCAGCTGGCGGAGTATGGCGTCAACGTCAGTGCGTTTCCCGCCTTTCAAGCGCTGCATGAAGGCGAAACCTTCACCCGGATCGAGAAGTTTATTCCCGACGCCAGCAGTCGGTTCAGCTTCGCTAACCAGCGCCTGACGCTGAGTATTCCCCAGGCGGCGATGAACGTGCAAAGCCGCGGCTATGTCGATCCGTCGCGCTGGGACGATGGCGTGCCGGCCGCGTTTGTCGATTACTATTTTTCCGGCGCGCAAATAAAGAACGCCGACGAAGGGGAGAGCAGCCGCTCAAACTATCTCAATTTACGCAGCGGCCTCAACCTGGGCGCCTGGCGACTGCGCAACATCTCCTCAATGCAGTATGACCAGCAGCGCCGGCACTGGGATACCCAGAGCACCTGGCTGCAGCGCGATGTCCGCTCGCTGAAGAGCTTGCTGCGGATCGGCGATACCTATACCACCGGCGATGTGTTTGACAGCATACAGTTTCGCGGCGTCCAGCTGATGTCTGACGATGAAATGCTCCCGGACAGCCAGCGCGGCTTTGCCCCCACCATTCGTGGCGTGGCGCACAGCAATGCTAAAGTGACCGTCTCTCAGCACGGGTATGTGATCTACGAGACCTTTGTGTCGCCGGGGGCGTTCGCCATCAGCGATCTCTACCCCACCTCGCAGAGCGGCGATCTGGAGGTGAAGGTGACCGAGAGCAATGGCGCGGTGCGTACCTTTACCCAGCCCTATTCCGCGGTGCCATATATGCTGCGCGAAGGGCGCGGCAAATTCAGTCTCAGCGCCGGCCGCTACCACTCCGGGGGGGAGTCGGTGCGCTCGCCGGAATTTCTGCAGGGCACTTTGTTCTACGGTTTGACGGCGGGATTCACCCTCTACGGTGGTACGCAGCTGGCCCGGGACTATCAGGCGTGGGCGCTGGGCCTGGGCCGCGGTTTTGGCGAGTTCGGATCGCTGGGAGGGGATGTCACCCAGGCCGTCACCCGTACGCCGTCGGGCAAGCGCTATACGGGCCATTCGCTGCGCGCTCAGTATCAGAAAAATTTTGTCAGCTCGGGCACTGCGTTCAGCCTCGCCAGCTATCGCTACTCGTCAAGCGGCTATTACGATTTTGCCGAAGCCAGCGCCCTTGAAAGCGCCCAGGGGCAAGTAGACAACCGGCGTCGCCGGGAAGAGCTGTCGGTGTCGCAAAGCCTTGGTGGCCTGGGCAGTCTGGCGGTTTCCGCCTGGTCGCAGGAGTACTGGCATCGGCAGAGTCGGGATGAGACGGTGCACCTTGGGTTCTACAGCGCCTGGAAAGGGATCTCCTGGGGCGTGGGCTATTACTACACCCGCACCAGCGGCCAGCAAAAAAATGACCGCTCCTGGTCATTCAATATCAATATTCCGCTGGGTGGTCCGCTGTCCGACAGCGCGGTGAGCTACAACACCACCTCGGACAGCAATGGCTATACCTCGCAGCAGATGTCGCTGTATGGCGCGGTGCCGACGCGGCCAAATCTGTTCTACTCGGTTCAGCAAGGTTATGGCAACCAGGGACGAGGCAGCAACAGCAGCGCCTCCCTGGACTACCACGGCGGCTTCGGCAACGCCCAGATCGGCTATCGCCATGACTCCGCCAGCAACCAGTTGACCTGGGGAGGCGCCGGCTCGGTGGTCGCGCATCCGCACGGCGTCACCTTCGGCCAGACGGTGGGTGAGAGCTTCGCCATCGTCCGGGCGCCGGGGGCCGCCGGCGTGGCGGTGCAAAACGGCAACAATGTGCACACCGACTGGCGCGGCTATGCCGTGGTGCCCTCTCTGACCGCCTACCGGAAAAATGTCATTACCCTCGATACGGAGTCGATGGCCGACGACACCGACGTCGACCAGCAGGGGCAGACCGTGATCCCCGGCGGCGGCGCGGTGGTGATGGCCAACTACCAGACCCACATTGGCAACCGGGTGCTGTTTACCCTGCGCAATGCCCAGGGGCCGCTACCGTTTGGCGCCAGTGCGCGGCTGGTCGAGGAGGAGGAGAGCGGCAATCCGCCGGGCGGCATGGTGGCCGACGGCGGCCAGGTGTATCTCAGCGGTGTGCCGCAGGAGGGAACCCTGGCGGTGAGTTGGAACGTCAACAACCAGTCGCAGAGCTGCACGCTGCATTTTCATCTTCCGGATAACCCACAGCAGAGTCTGAATACGGTGAAAACCGTCTCCGGACTGTGCCAGACACGCTGAGGCGGCTATGAAATCTGTTTTTCGTCTACTTCCTTTCCTCTTTCTGCTGGGGCTGAGCGCCTATCTTCCCGGCGTGCGGGCTGAAACCTGCCGCGCAAATATCGGCCAGACCACGGTCAATATTCCTAATATCAAGTATTTACCCACGCTGCCGGTCAATACCCAGATGACCAGCGCGATGGCGGATAACGGCAGCGGGATCCCTTTTTCCTGCGACCTGCAGCTGCCGACGGCGAGCGCCAAACGCATCGTCTATAAACAGCTGAAAACCGGCGGCTCGCCGATGGTGATTAACGGACAGCATGTCTACCCCAGCGCTATCGACGGCATTGGTTACGCCCTCAGCTTCCAGTGCGCCGGCGGCCCGATGCGTGCCATCGATGGCAGCCACTCCGCCGGCGGCGAGTCGGTGGTGGTATGCGACAGTGCGACGCTCCCGGCGCTGATGACGCAGCAGCAAACCACGGTGAGGATTGCGGTAACCTTCTATAAAACCGGAACGGTGCAACTGGCGGACGGGACGCATACCAACTCGCCGCCGCTGCCGCAGGTGGGGGAGATGACCATTGAACAGCAGACCAGCGCAAGCGCCAGCTTTGTCGCCAGCGCGCCGGTCAGCATCGATATCGCCGCCCTGAATGTGGACATTGGCAGCAGCGGCAGCTGCCAGGTAGCGACATCGACGATCCAGGTCAGTCTGGGTACGGTTAACCGGGGGGAGTTTCATGGCAAAGGGACTACCGGCGGCCAGGCGAAGCGCTTTTCGATTCCGGTCTTCTGTCCGACGCCGACCGACGTGCGCATCGGCTTTTTCGGCGTCAGCGTGGAGAGCGATACCCTGGCCCTGAGCCAGGCCAGCAACAGCGCCAGCGGCGTCGGCGTGAAGCTGACCTACGGCAATAACCCCGGTGCGGCAGTGCCCGACGGCACCAGCGTTAAGATCAATGAGGCCAGCAACTTGCCGATCCTGAAAAGGGTGACCGGCGCCAGCGCCGGTACCGCCGAGGCGATCAATTTCAACGCCCAGTATGTGCAGACTGACGCCACGGTGGGAGCCGGTACGGCCAACAGCATGGTGACTTTCGCCCTGGAGTATAACTAGCCTGGGGCGGCGTTATTCAAAGGTCACGGTGATTTTGGCGGTCGCGGAAAAAGGCCCCAGCTTCGGCGTTCTCGACAACCAGAGCAGCCCCGCCGTATAGGTGCTCGCGAGGGTCGCGCCCGTTGCCAGCTTAAAGTGAATCGGAGCATTCATCTCAATAAGGGGATGCATGCTGGCGTTTGGCGAGATGGCAATGCCGAAGCCGCTGTCCGGCTGCGGCAAAATAATGGCGCTCTCCTGTATCGTATTAGTGGTGCTAAACGTAGCAAGCATAGGTTCGGTCCCGCAATCACTGCCGTTACCCTGCTTGACCAGACCATAGGTGACGGTAAAGGGGCGTGTTTTTTCATAGTAGCCCGGTCGGGCGTTACCGGCAGGAATATCGCCAAAGTTAATTTCGCTTGGCGAAATAGATACCGTGGGGACGCAGGCCATTGTTCTGATACGGTTCAGGCCGGTAATGAAAAGATTATAGTTGGCGCCAGCGGTGCCGTTGCGTAGACCGCCTTGGCCATCTACCTGAAAAAGCGACAATTTTAGGTTATCGTCTATTTTACCTTCCCCGGTCACTCTGCGGCCCGTCGAGATGATATAGACCTGGTAAACCAGGCTGAATGTCTGCCCAATGGCCGGGGACTTACAGGTATTCCCGCTTTTATCACACAGCGTCGCCGGGCCAATCTCCACCGATTTTTTATTTTGTAGCAGATAGTCGATGCCGTTGTAAGTAATGCCTACCTGGATAAAGTCGGGCAAGCTGCTGGCTTTATTTTCCGGATCCAGCCAGAAATAGGCGCTTTCACCGTTCGGAAAATTATCGGTATCTTCGCAACTGAAGGTGGCGGTAATAGGGCTGGAGACCCATATCTTTTTATTGGCAATAAGCTCGCTGCTGGAGACTTTAATGATGCTCTCGATATTCACGACTTCGCTGATCGTGGACGAGGTGGTCTTGCAGGTCAGCGCCTGCGCCGGGAAGGCGCTCAGCATGAACAGAACGGAAAGCCATGTCAGAAATAACGTATCGCTAAGTCGGCGCATAATTACCTCGAGGGGGTTACTGTGCAGATTAAGGATAATTCACGCCAGGCCGTCGCCTGCTGAGGCTCCTGGCGCAGTTCGGGCAGGGTGATTTCGCAGCTTTGCTGGTGCGTTTCGCCCCATTTCATCTGCAGCTTTTCGCCTGAATCGACTCCGCTGACGTAAACTTCTCCTCCCGGGCCGACCAGACCATTGCTGATCCCACTGGCGCGATAGAGCTGTGCGCCCAATGGTGGATAGCTGCCGTCGGCGAGGGTGGTATGGATCAGCACGCTATATCCCCGGAACGTATCAAAGCGCACCCGGGTAATTGCCCCGCGGGTAGGCACGGTATCCGCCACTGCGTTAGGGACATCAAGAAAGGCATCGAAGTCCTGAGGGTTGAGCGCGACAGAATTGACCCGATAGGGAACGCTTTGTGGTACGACAGCGTAGCCGAAGGGATCGATGCGCACGCCGGTCTGATTCTCTATCCCTACCCCCTGAGCGTCTTTGGCCTCCACTAGCGCAAAGGTTGAGCCCAGCGGTTGCGAGAGGGTAACGCCGCCGCGGTGCGCCACCACGCCGCCGCTCAGATTCAGACTCGCCTGACGATGGCTTTTGCTGTAGGCGTAGCCGGTATACAGATTACCGTACTGGCCGAGATAACCCAGGCTGGCGCTGTTGGTGCTATGGCTGGTGTCATCATAGGCGCTGGTGACGGCCCAGCTCAGGCGACCATCATCGAGCAGCGTGCCGTTTACCCCAGCCTGCCCGGACGTGCCAGACGATTTACTGTGGGCGAGGGTAAATGCGGTATTGATCCGGCGATCTTCTTGCAGAGTAAAAGGGATGGAAACGCGCAGTGTGATGCTATTGTCGTCATGGTGAAGTGGCTACGCGTATTCTGATAGTACAGACCATAGTTCACGTTATGGATAGTGCTGTTAAAGCCCGCCTGCAGCGAGATATCGCTTCCTGAGCTATTCCAGTAATTTTGCTGGCTGAAGTTAAGGAAGAAAGCGCTGTTCTTACCGAGAGTTTGCCGGGCAGAAATATCAAAGCGATGCTTTTTATTATAAAACCAGGACGTGTAATAGTGTTGGGGAGCGCTTGCCTGCCAGCTTTCGTCTTCGTCAGAGGGCCAGTAATCATTTTCGTACAGGCCATTGTGCCAGCGTCGACGCTCGTTAACCGCATCGCTGAGGCTATAATAACCTGCGGTTGAGTAACGGTAGCCCGCGATTTGAAAGTCGGTCTTGCTCGACAAAAAGGATTTAGCATACAGAAAACGCACGCTCCCTCCCTGCTTGCGCTGGCCATTCGCCAGCGTCGTTCCCGCCAGCGTATAGTCGGCTGAGAGGGCGCCAATCTCCCCCAGATTGCTACCGACGCCAAAGGCGCCGGCGCGATAGTTCTCCGCTGCAAGGGCGCCACCGTACAGTGTGAAGGTATTATTCAGGCCATAAGAGAGCGAGCTTTGCATCAGGGCGGGGGCATAGCCGTCAGCGCCGTCATGATACTTACCCGCCGACAACTGATAATTCCATTGGCCTGCCCGCACCAGCTGTGGCAGGGTGGTGTAGGCGACAGTAAAGGTCGTCTGGCTACCGTCGGCTTCAATGACGGTTACGTAGAAATCACCGCTGCGGTTAACGGCGCTGATATCATTTAGCTCAAAGGGACCGGCTGGGACGTTCTCGCTGTAAATCAGATAGTTGTTCTGCCGAACTTCCACCCGGGCATTGCTGTTGGCCACACCGCGAATGACCGGCGCGAAGCCGGTCTGGCTGCTGGGGCGCATTTCGGCATCGGTGCCAAGCTGTACGCCGCGAAACTGGACGCTATCGAAGACGCTGTTGTCGGTACTGGTCTGGCCGACGACAAGCCGGCTGCGCCAGGGAATGATGTTCGTTTCCGCCCAACTGGCGATGCTTTGCCACTTATCCGCCTGGCCGCTGAACTTATTCCAGTAGGCATTATTGCGCAATCGCCACGATGCAATATTGATCCCGCTGTTTAGCGAAAGATATTGATACTGGTGGCTGCCCCCGTCGCCATTATTGGCATCGGTAGAATAGCTGTAGTTGACGAAAGCAGCGTTAATACCTTCATCAAAGCGCATGGGGGAAACATAGTCACGGGGATAGTGCTCAATATATTGCTGAGGGATATGAATGATCAGCCGATGATTAGCGATATCCAGCTGTTGCTCTGCCTGGCGGATCGTCTGCGACAGCGCGAAACAGGGCTGGTGGTCATCGTCAATCTTTACTCCATAGCGGATATATTCCGCCGCGCTCAGGCAGGGGGCCAACCCGCCGTGTGCGCTATCCTCTGAGAAGCGAACGGGGCGACTGTCCACCAGCAGATCGTTAATGTAAATATTAACGTCATAGGTGCCCGGCATGACGTCGCCATCGCTGGCGACAAACTGATTAAAAGCCAGCGGGTCGATACCGTTCACAAACTGGGCATTATAGCGTTCCGCACTGTCTGCCGGTAACGTGATGGAGATTAACCATGCGCTGGCAAAATAGCGTAATTTACTATCGTCCATCACTCTATCTCCCTAAAGAGGTGCGACGTTTATTTTTTTATTGGAATATCAACAACGGCGCCGTAATCATTAATATATTTCATTTTATGCAAGCGCTGCATGCTGGCGATATTGACAGCGTGGTGACTGTACGGCAGCAACATAAAGTTTTTCAGAGGATAGATTTTGCCTTTGTTGTCGATCGCCTCGGCATTAATAACCGTAATATGCAGTGGACTGTTGTTAGTAAAAGATAACGTGTTAGCGCTTTGCTGCCACTGCAGATTTTCAACGGCTTTGGGCAGCGATGTGGCAATTCCTTGCGGGCGATAAAATAGTTTTAATCGAGTGCGAATTGCGAACTGCAGGATGTTATTTTCCTCAGGCGCAGGAGGGACCTCCTGAATATTAACCCAAAACAGACTTTCCCTGTCGGCAGGAAGACCGGTTCCTGAGTAAATAAAGCGCAGTTGTGCCGATTGCTCGGGGCGTAATTTGACCAGGGGCGG
This sequence comes from Klebsiella sp. K47, assembly GCF_051858335.1. Lineage (NCBI taxonomy): Bacteria > Pseudomonadati > Pseudomonadota > Gammaproteobacteria > Enterobacterales > Enterobacteriaceae > Klebsiella > Klebsiella sp. K47. The sequence continues at coordinate 59,519 of NZ_JBPYUI010000006.1, read as the reverse complement.
CGTTGCCACAATGGGTAAGCCGCTGCTGGGGGTCTCCGGACCCGTATCAAGCCAGGTCTGGACGATATAGTTTTTGCTGCTTCGGTTGTTAATTTTCAGACTGGCCGATTTATCTTTGCCCGAATAAATAACCCGTGAGGCATCGATGGTAATGGCCGCCTGGGTCTGAAAAGCCAAAGCGCCTATGATCACTGCCAGCAGCGTTTTCATATCTTACCCCTTATCCGCGTCGTGCCGTCCCTGGCCAGGCGTTATTGCTGTATAATGGTAAACTTGGCGGTCGCATTGCCGTCGCCAGCTTCGGCGTTGTCTTTATCCCAGGTATAGTAATAGGCTTTCAGGTTGAAGGTACCGGTGCCATCGGCATTGACCGTAATACGCGGGTCGACGTTGGGATCGAAAGGTTTATCGAGCGTGACCGGGGTATTATTGCGGTCGGTTAGCTTAATGCCGACTTTTTTAGCTGTAGGATTACCCGCATCGAGAGCCAGTACGTTAGTGATAGGCGCCTCGTTGGCTGAAGCACCGTCGAGCACAATATAGTACGTGCCCGCTTCACAATCTTTGACGCTAATATTGACCCCAACTTCTGGCCCGGTGCCATTGGTATCATTTTTTAATTTAGACAGCGGAACAGCGCCCATCTTAACTTCAATGAGACCCTTCTCATTGCCGCTTGCCAGTTTGCAAGTTGAGTTGACAATTGTACCTGAAAAATACAGCGTACCGTCCGCCGCGGCGGCATAGTGTGAGGTCAAGCCGACGAGTACCATTGCCAGGCAAAGTGATTTCATTTTCATAGCCAATTCCTTCTGTTGTGACCCTGGGAAGCTAATAGCCAGGCATACTCATTGACGCTGCATAAGCCGTTAGCTCTGTTGTTGTGATAGCCATAAAGAGAACTTATCCCCCCTCCGGGGAGTGGAGGAAATGATACAGGCCTGCAATATTGCGGACATTGAGTTTCTGGTAGATGTTTCTCCGATAGTGACTGATCATCATATTGCTAAGGTCGGTGGCCTGAGCAATTTTCTTATTATTTAAACCTGAGATGATATAGGGGAGAAGAGAGTCCTCCTGTTTCGTAAGTTTAATATTGACACGACTGTCCAGCGAGCTAATTGATTTTCTGAACACTTTAATACAGCGGTGATCAGACGCATTCTGTAAGTATTTCTGCAGTCGTTGGGTAACATCTATATAATCAAGCACGATCGTCGAAATAGAGTTTATGATAATGTTTTCGACTGGATCGGCAAGAATCTCACTTTTAACGACAAAAACGATATCGCCATGAATGATCTTTTTTTTACGATAGAGCAGTGCGGCTAATTGTTGAATGTCCGGGTGGCTATAGTCCACGATAATGGTTCTGGCTATGGTTAGACTTTTATCATTCACGTCAGAAATATTATCCAGAAACAATGTTTGACTATACCGACGTTGAGCACTCATGGTCATGTTAACCAGAGACCGGATGCCGTTAATAAAAAATTTATTGGCGGAAATGATAATAATCATAATGTATTTCCTTATACACTGCTTCTGTAACCAAGTATTACTGCTGGAGAGGAAGGGAGTAAATAAGATGATAAGCAGGATCATTAGAAAAATCCTAATGAAAGATGTTGCATGAAGTGTTTTTACTTATTAATCAGAAGGTTATAATTTAAGATTCAACTATTAACGCATAAGAGAAAAGTAAAATAAACGATAATAAATAATATATTAAACGTATAGCCAAGAATAAAATATGAATGCGCTGCGGGGCATTTTACTGAAAGTCAAAACAACCAGCAAGCTCACAGCGAGAAAGAGGATTAATTAACGTTTTGCCCCACGTCGGGTTGTATGTCCCGGTGTTTAAAAATAGGATGAATGCCCTGGCTCGCACTGCGGATACTGTGACTGATGCGGCCGGTCACTCTGGCATGAAAAACGATAACTTTAAGGATGGCGAAATGAGACTGACGGTGGGGCTGGCGCTGACGCTGGCGATAATGACCTGCGGCGCCCAGGCGCGCGATATGCAATCCATCGAGCACAGCGGTGAACTGAAGGTGGGCGTGCCGGGCGATTACGCGCCGCTGGCGTTTCGCAATGCCGCCGGCGAACTGCAGGGCTATGACGTGGACATGGCCCGCGATCTCGGGCGCACGCTCGGCCTCAAGGTGAGCTTCGTCTACACCAGCTGGCCCGCGCTCGCCGCCGATCTGCAGGCGGACAAGTTTGATATTGCGATGGGTGGGGTTACCGAGACCCCGGCGCGGGCGCAAGCCTTCGCCCTCAGCCATCCGGTGGTGGCGAACGGAAAAATCGCCTTAGCCAACTGCCAGGCCGCCCCGCGGCTCGGTTCGCTGGAAAAAATTGACCGTCCGGACGTGAAAGTGATCGTCAACCCTGGCGGCACAAACCAGAGTTTTGTCGATGAACACATCAAGCAGGCGCAAATTATTCGCGTGCAGAACAATGTCGATAACCTGCAGGCGCTGCGGCAGAAAACGGCCGATATGATGGTGACCGATCTGATTGAAGGCGACTATTACCAGAGCAAAGAGCCCGGCGTGTTCTGCGTTGCTAACGAAACGCCGTTCGCCGGTACCGCCAGCAACAAGGTGTATATGATGAGTAAAGATAACCCGGCGCTGCTGGAGAAAGTGAACCAGTGGCTGGATAGCCAGGACAAAGAGGTTCTCAAACGGAAGTGGAAAATTCGCGGTTAACCGCGGCGGCGCGCCACCACCGGCAGATATGTCCGGCGGTGGCTATCGTCCACGGTTAGCGCTGCGGCGACAGCGCCTGTCGCGCCAGACCGCGAAAGTAGCAGGCGTAGCCGAGGGTGGCGGTCAGACACAGCATATAGCCAAACGACTCGCTGCCTTCCTCGACCGTATTTTTTACCACCCGGGCGTAGTTCTCTTCCAGCACGGCGTACCACAGGCCGTGCATGCCAAACAGCCGCGAGAAGACCAGAATCGCCAGCAGGCCGCTAATCATCATCCCGTAATACGGGGTGCGGGTATACTCCGCCAGCTGCGACAGGGTCTGACGCAGATGGCGCAACGGCAACAGCAGCGACCCCGCGGTGGCCAGCAGGGCAAACCACACCCAGCTGCCGTGGGAGAGTAAATCAAACAGGCCATCCAGCTCACGGATCAGCATGGCGAGAAAGAAGCCGCCGATGAGGATATTGCTATAGCGCAAGTGGGCATATTTCCGCGCCAGCAGCAGATGAACCAGCACGATAACGGCCAGCACGCTCTCCTGGACCACTTCGGTGAGCGACACCTCCGGGATGTCGTTGCCAAACACCCGAATATCCACCCACAGGCAGAGTACCGCGAGGGCGGCCGCGACCGCCGCGCCGAAAAAGAAAAGCAAGCTTCGTAACAGAGACATTAACACCACAACTTATGCTTAAAACAAATATCATAAGTTCTGGGAATACATGTTCCTGTTCACTTTGTGCGACTTTGCGGCTGTTTTTTAACATTTTGCGCTTTTTAGCGCCCGGGAAGGCGGCAGGGGAGGGGGCTCCCCTGCATAAAGGGGATTCAGAGAATATCATCCACCACGCCGCCATCGACGCGCAGCGCGGCGCCGGAGGTGGCTGACGCCTGCGGCGAGCAGACGTAGACCACCATATTGGCGACCTCTGCCACCGAGGCCGCCCGCTGGATCACCGAGCTCGGACGATGGGTCATGACAAACGCTTTCGCCAGTTCCTCCAGCGACTGACCGGTTTTCGCCACTTCGTCTTTCAGCATTTCGGCAAAGCCGTCGGAAATCGTTGGCCCTGGCAGAACGCTGTTAACGGTCACTCCGCTGCCGGCGACATATTTCGCCAGGCCGCGGGCCAGCGACAGCTGCGCGGTCTTGGTGACGCCATAGTGGATCATGTCCGCCGGGATATTGCGCGCCGATTCTGAGGAGATAAACACCACCCGTCCCCAGCCTTTACTGACCATCGCCGGGAGCAGCCCCCGCGACAGGCGTACGCCGGACATGACGTTGGTCTGCCAGTAGTTGTCCCAGGTCGCGTCGTCGGTGGCGTAGAAATCCTGCGGGCCATAGATCCCGGCGTTATTGACCAGAATATCGACGCCGGTCACGGCCCGCAGCAGCTGCGCTGCGCCGTCGGCGTCGCTGAGGTCGGCGATGGCCGGGCGCGCCTTCGCGCCCGGCACCTCATTTTGCAGCCGGGCGATCGCGGCGTTCACGCTCTGCTCGCTGCGCCCGTTAAGGATGACCTCTGCGCCGCTCTCCGCCAGGCCTTTGGCGATGGCGAAGCCAATACCCGCCGTGGAGGCGGTGACCAGCGCGACTTTTCCCGCTAAATCAATCTTCATGTTCCTGCCTTCTGGTTGTGGATCTCCTATTAAGCGTAGCAGCGGCGATATAGCCGGGGATCAGTAACCGGCGTGCTTATTGACCAGGTTTTTCAGCGGCAGCCCGCGGCGCTGGCGCTGAATGTTCTCCAGCAGCTGGCGGGCGATCACCTCGGCAGAGGCCGCAGAGGCCATATGCGGGGTGATGACCACCTGCGGATGGCGCCACAGCGGATCGTCCGCCGGCAATGGCTCCTGCGGGAAGACGTCGAGCACCGCCCCGGCGAGCTGGCCGCTCTCCAGCGCCGCCAGCACATCCTCATTGACCATATGCTCCCCGCGGCCGCAATTGATCAACACCGCCCCGGCGGGTAGCCGGTTGAACAGCGGCGCGGCGAGGATACCTCGGGTCTGCGCGGTGAGCGGCAGGAGGTTAATCAGCCCGTCAAGCGACCCGAGGAAGCTGTCGAGCGCCTCCTCGCCGCGATAGCAGGTGACGCCAGCCAGCTGCTTTTCACTGCGCGACCAGCCGGAGACCCGATAGCCGAGGCGGGCCAGCTGGTCGGCGATATAGCCGCCAATTTCGCCGAGCCCCATAATGCCGATATGGAAGTCGGCGGCGGCGCGCTGGGGATAGAGCTTCCAGGTTTGGGTCCGCTGGTGGGCCAGCGCCCGGTCGAAATGGCGCTGAAACCACAGGACGCTCCACAGGGCATATTCGAACATGCCGTGGCGAAAATCTTCATCGATCACCCGGCACAGCGGGATCTCGCTGGCGAACAGCGCGGGCGGCAGATGATCGACCCCGGCGGACGCGGCCTGGATCAGCTTCAGCCCCGGCGAACGGGTCAACAGCTGCGAGTCCGGGAACCAGCAGCTGGCGTACTGGGCGTCGCGCGCCGCCTGGTGATGGGGCAGAAGCGCCGTGACGTCGGGAAACTGCTGCAGGGCGGCGCAAATATCGCGGGCGAAATCCGCGTCGTTACAATCCACCACGATAGTGATATCAGACATAGGCGTTAGTCTTTGTAAGAGGTATCGAGACGGTCAAGACGGCGCAGCCACGCCTGCCAGACCTGTTGACGTTCATGCTCCACGCCCATCAGCTGCTCGCAGGCGTGCTGGCTGAGGTGCGGAGCGATGGTGTGGATCGGGCTGAGGGCCGCCAGCTGGGCGGTGGCCATCTGGATCTCGCAGGCGCGGTTCAGGTAGTACATGATATAAAAGGCGTCAGCCACGGTGCGGCCCACCGACAGCAGGCCGTGGCTCTGCAGGATCATGGCGATATTATTCCCCAGCGAGCGCTGGATGCGCGCCCGTTCGTCGAGGTCAAAGGCCACCCCTTCATAGGGATGGTAGCCGACGCGCTGGTAAAATTCGGTGCTGATCTGGTTGAGCTGCAGCAGGCCGTCCTCGCAGGCGGCCACCGCCATTCCCGGCAGCGTATGGGTGTGGATCACGCAGTGGGCGTCTTCCCGGGCCATATGCACCGCGCTATGGATGGTAAAGCCCGCCGAGTTAGCCGGCGCGTCGCCCGCTACGACCTTGCCCTGCATATCCACTACGATCAGGTTGCTGGCGGTGACTTCGTCAAACATCATGCCGAAGGGATTAATTAAAAAACGCGGCTCGCCGTCGCCGGGCAGGCGCACGGAGAAGTGAGTGTAGAGGGTATCCTCCCAGCCGAACAGCGCCGCCAGCCGGTAGGCGGCGGCCAGCTGCTGGCGCAGGTGTTGCTCAGTTGCCATTTAGCGTACTCCCATAAATTCACGGATTCGTTGCAGAGAAGGCGCCTCCAGCGGGCTGCGGATCACCTGCGGGGCGATATCGGCCTGCACCACGCCGTTCTCCATCAGCACCACGCGGTCGGAAATCGACAGGGCGAAGTCCATCTCGTGAGTGACAATCAGCATGGTCATGCCTTCGCGGGCCAGCGACTGAATGACCTTCAGCACTTCGCCTACCAGCTCGGGATCCAGCGCCGAGGTCGGTTCGTCAAACAGCATAATGTCCGGCTTCAGCGCCAGCGCCCGGGCGATCGCCACGCGCTGCTGCTGGCCGCCGGAGAGCTGTCCGGGGTACTTGTGGGCATGGGCCAGCAGGCCGACGCGGTCGAGCAGCGCCAGGGCCTGCTCGCGGGCGACCGGCTGGTCCAGCAGCTGGTGATAGCGCGGGGCCAGCATCACGTTGTCGAGCACCGTGCGGTGGGGGAACAGGTTGAAGCTCTGGAAGACCATGCCGATGCGCCGTACCCCGGCGCGCATCTGGCGTTTGTCGACGATAGCTCCGCCCTTAAGATAGTCCTCGCCGTAGAGAATGATCTCCCCGCCATCAAGGCTTTCGAGGGCGTTGATGGTGCGGATCAGGGTGGTTTTGCCGGAGCCGGACGGGCCGATGATGCTGATCACCTCCCCGTTCTCCACCTGCAGATCGATGCCTTTCAGCACCTCATGCTGACCCCAGGATTTGCGAATGCCCCGCAGATCGAGCGCCGGCGGCGCGCCGTTGACGGCCGGGGTGTTGCTCTCTTCCGTCAGCGCCGGCAGGCTCTGGCGCAGCGCCTGGCATTCCGCCTCGCTGAGGGTTTGCGGACGCTTACGCTGAATATCGAGACGATTTTCCAGCGCCCGGAACAGCCAGGTGAAGACGGTAACCACCATCACGTAGTACACCGCTACCGCCAGCAGGGTCTCCATCACAAGGAAATTCTGCGCATACAAGCGCTGGCCGGTGAGCAGCAGCTCGGGTAAGGAGACCACCGACAGAATCGAGCTCAGCTTAATGATGGTGATGTATTCATTGATCAGCGTCGGCAGCGAGATGCGAAACGCCTGAGGGATCACGATCAGCCGCTGGATGCCGATAAAGCTGAAGCTCAGCGCATGGCCTGCCTCGCTCTGCCCCTTGGCCACCGACAGCAGCCCGCCGCGGTGGATCTCCGCCATATAGGCCGCTTCGGTGACGGTCATCGACACCAGCCCGGCGATAAACGGCACCCCGAGTAGCGGCTGGGTCACCGGAAACAGCTGCGGCAGGTTGTAGACAAACACCAGCAGCACCATCAGCGGCACGCTGCGAAAAAACCAGATATAGAGTTCGACGGGGATCTTGACCCAGCGCGGCGCGGAGAGCTTCGCGCAGGCTAACAGAAAACCGACCACCAGGCCGATCCCCCAGGACAAGGTGCTGACCACGATCACGGTCACGCACGCCTGCCAGAATGCTCCAATGCTAAACAGTGAAAAAAAGTATCCCCAATCGAACGCCATACCGACTCCTGTTGCGCAGTGCTTATTGTCTTAATCGATGCTTTCTAAGTTGTATTTTTTGATCAGCGCGGCATATTGGCCGTTGGCTTTCAGCGCGGCCAGGGTAGCCTTAATCGCCTCCGCCAGCTCGGTGTTGCCTTTGGCGACGTAGATCCCCAACGGCAGCGGGTAGACCAGGCGCGTAGAGCTTATCCCCAGGCGGCCGCGGCTCTTGTCGACGATGATCTGCGCCGCCGGGGCAATCTCAAGCTGGGCGCCGATGTTCTTCGACAGCAGCGCCTGCGAGGCTTCCGGCGCCGTCGGGAACTCCTGAATGGTGATGGCCGGTTTGCCGTTTTTCAGGCACCACTCATCGGAGTGTTTTTTCAGGCTGGTCACCCAGGTGGTGCCTGCCTGCAGACCGACCTTCACGCCGCAAAGCTCATCTTCGGTTTTCGGCTGCACCGCGCCGCCCTTCAGGGCGATGATCGACGCGCCGGAGAGGGCGTAAGGGATGGCGTCGGCCTGTTTCTGGCGCTCCGGCGTCACGTACATCCCGGAGATCACCGCGTCATATTTCTTGCCGATGCCGAGGATCAGGCTGGTGAACTTGGTGTCGATCAGCTGCGGTTTGGCCTGCAGATGTTGGGCGATCAGCGCGGCAAACTCCGGGTCGAGACCGACGATATTGTTATTGCTGTCATAGGACTCAAACGGCGGGTAGGTGACCTCCATCCCCACCTTAAAGACGCCCTCGGTCAGCAGTTCCGCCGCCTGGGTGACAGGGGAAAAACAGGCGCTGACGGCGAGGGTAAGCGCGACATGGCGCGAGATTTTTTTCAGGGTGCTAGTCATCATGGATCCTCACGGGTGGTTAGGGGTTTTTTTGCTGAGCCTGTTTTTTCAAATGGCCAAACGTATTGGTGCCGCGCGCGCGCTCCGGTAGCTGAAGTTCACCGCGATTGACCTTTTCGCGCAGGTAGCGATAGGTTTGCAGGGCCTGGCTCCACATATGCTCCCCGATGCTGAGCTCCTGATATTCACCGGCTTCGCCGGCGGCGAGAAAGGTCGGCAGCGGACGGATCAGCGTGTGGTAATCGCAGGCGAAAAACAGCGGGAAGGAGTACCGCTCCTGCGGCACTTTGCGCACCCGGTGGGCTGTAGCAACAAATGTGCCAGCGCTGAGCACTTCCAGCATGTCGCCGATATTGATCACGAACGCCTCTTCTCCGGCGGCGTTCTTGACGGGAGGTGCATCGATCCACACGCTTTCTTCATTGAGAACTTCAAGGCCGGGCTGGTCGGCGAGCAGCAGGGTGAAGCACTCATAGTCGGTGTGTGCACCAATTCCGGGAACATCTTCGACGCTGGCGTCGAACGGGTAATGGATCAGCCGCAGCTTAGCCGGCGGGCAGGTCACCATCGGTTTGAAATACCCTTCCGGCAGGCCGAGCGCGAGGGCGAAAGCGTCGAACAGACGGTGGCCGAGGGCGAAAACCGCGTCGTAGTAGGCCAGCACCCGCGCGCGGAAATCTGGCAGATCGGGCCACTCGTTGGCGCCGATCAGCGGCGTACCGGCGAGCACCAGCGGATGGTCATCCGCTGCCTGGAAGCCGATATCGAAAGCCTCTTTATGGTCCGGCTTGCCGGAGCCGTAGATCTCTTCTCCTTCCGGAACGTAGCCCTTATGGCTTTTGGAGTGGCCGATGTAATAGTTCATCTTCTCCTCCATCGGCAGGGCGAAGATCTGCTTCGCCGCCTCGCGGACGCCGGCGATCAGCGCCGGGTCGATACCGTGGCCGGTGATGTAGAAAAAGCCCACCTCGCGCGCCGCGCGGCCGATGGCGTCGGCCACCGCCTGACGCCTGGCGAGGTCATCGCCGGCCAGATCGCGGATATCGATGGTCGGGAGTTCAGTAAAAGCGTGCTTCACGGCGGTCATGGCTGCGGTTCCTGTTCAGTGAGCGATAAAAACTGCTGAAAGTGGGCCTGCTGGCGCGTGGCCATCCAGGCGTTGAGCGACCAGAGATCGGCCACCGGAACGTTGGTGAACGGCAGATGGTGCAGATAGCCGTCGGCGCCAAACTCCGGGGTCAGCGTGGTCTGCGGGTAGCCGCGCTGGCGCTGCGAACGCCAGATTTGCTGCCAGAAGCGCTCGGCAAAGGCCAGCGCCGGCTGATACTCAGGCGCCGCCGGGTGCGGCACCTGCGGCCCCTGGTCGTAGCCCACCCGGGCCTGCACGTGATGCACGCGGTCGATAAAGGCGCTGAAGTCATCGCTGGGGTCATCCAGCAGGCGCTCACTGACCACCACCCAGTGGCTGATGTCGGCGGTAAAGCGCAGCTGGGGGAGTTGCTGAATGATCTCCAGGGTGAGCCACGGGCTGTACAGCGAGGTGGCGCGATGGGTTTCAAAGCTGCAGGTCAAACCAAACCCGGCGGCCAGCTCATGCGCCTTGCCGAGAAAATCGACCTGCTGCGCCAGCGGCCAGCGATCGTTGCCCGCCAGCAAATTGACAAAGCGCGGGTTGAGGCTGCTGGCCTCGGCGAAGCGGGTCTGCAGGCGCGCCAGATGCTGCTCGGGCGTTTCATGCTGGGCGGGGAGCACCCCGCCGCCGCTGAAAAGAATGGCGATATACTCCAGCCCCGACGCCTGCAGGCGGTCGGCGAGCTGCCGCCGCTCGGCCACCGTTAACGGCACGCGGGCTTCGATACCGCAGCAGCCGACACGCTGCAGTTCATCCAGCGTTTGCGGCCAGGGGGTCGTCACTCCCCAGAGGGTGCGAAAGCATTTCAGCTCCATGGCGGCTTCCTCAGGCGTACTTCACGCCGGGCAGGACGCAGAGCATCTCGTACAGCAGGTTGGCCGCCAACTGGGAGGTATTACCGCTCACGTCGTAGGGGGGCGAGACCTCGACCAGATCGGCGCCAATCAGATTCAGGCCGCGGCAGCCGCGGACGATCTCCAGCGCCTGAATGGAGGTCAGACCGCCAACTTCCGGCGTCCCGGTTCCCGGAGCCCAGATGGGATCGAGGCTGTCGATATCAAAGCTGAGATACACCGGCCCGTCGCCCATCTGCTGACGGACTTCGGCCATCAGCGGCGCCAGCGAGGTATGCCAGCACTGCTCCGCCTGCACCAGGCGAAAGCCCTGGTCAACGCCCCACTGGAAGTCGCCGGTGGCATAGCCCTGGGCGCGCTGGCCAATCTGCACCACCCGTTTGAGGTCGAGCAGTCCCTCCTCAACGGCGCGGCGGAAGGTGGTGCCGTGGGCGATTTTCTCTCCGAACATCTCATCATTGGTATCGGTATGGGCGTCGACGTGGATGAGCCCCACCGGACCATGTTTTTTGGCCAGCGCCCGCAGGATCGGCAGGGTAATGGTGTGGTCCCCGCCGAGGGTCAGCGGGATCAGCGGATAACTATTCAAACCGGTGTAGTAATCTTCGATAATTTGCACCGATTTGAGCAGGCTGTAGGTATTGATCGGTACATCGCCGATGTCGGCCACCGACAGCGAGTCGAACGGCGCGGCGCCGGTTGCCATATTGTACGGACGGATCATCACCGATTCGGCGCGAATATAGCGCGGTCCGTAGCGCGTACCTGAGCGCTGCGAGGTGCCGATATCCAGTGGAATGCCGACAAATGCCGCGTCAAGTCCCTGTAAATCTTCGATAAACGGCAGGCGCATCATTGTGGCGCGGCCGGCGAAGCGTGGCATCTCATTGCCACCCTGCGGTTGGTGAAAGAGGTTATCCATGTCTGCTCCTGAATCTGACGGATGAAACGTAACAGGAGAGATAGTGCGCAACCCGCGCTGGACTTTACATCGTCTGACGTAAATACTCAGTTCATTTATTGGTGAACTAAATACGATGCTTCACGACGCCAGCCTTAATATTCGACAGCTGCAGGTTTTCGAGGCGGTGGCCCGCCTGGAGAGCTACAGCCGGGCCCAGCAGGAACTGGGTATTTCGGTCTCCGCCATCAGCAATGCGATGTCGCAGCTGGAGGGACAGCTCGGCTTCACCCTCTGCCAGCGCGGGCGCGGCGGCTTTTCTCTGACCGAGAAAGGCCAGCAGTTTTTACAGCAGGCGATCCGCGTACTGAGCGAACTCAATGAGCTGGAGCGGCAGTCGGCGCTGCTCAAAGGGGAGCACAGCGGCACCCTGTGCATCTCGACGCTCGACTCCATCGAGACCGAAACGGCGCTCTCGCTGCCGGTGGTTCTGCGCAGCTTCAGCGACAAATTTCCCCATGTGCATATCAAACTGATTATCCGCACCCCGGCGGAGCAACTGAACGGCGTGCTGAACAACCATATCGACCTGGCCATCGGCAGCTACAACTCGCAGGTGCATAACATCATCAGCGAGCCGCTGTACCGTGAACAGCACTGGCTCTACTGCAGCGATCTGCACCCGATGTTCTTCAGCCGCCAGCTCGATAAAGAGCAGATCAGCCAGTGCCCGCTGGTGACCCGCAGCTACTGGAACACCAGCGATCTCCGCCGTCGGGGCTTCAGCAAAGGGAGCGCCACCGTCGAGACCGTCGACGCCCAGCTGCTGCTGATCCTCTCGGGGAAATATATTGGCTATCTGCCGGAGCATTACGCCTGGCCGTGGATCAAAGAGAACCGCCTGCGGGTGCTGCTGCCCAACGAGTTTGGCTTTCAGTCGCCGTTCTCGGCCATCTGTAAGCGCGGGCGCAGCAATGAGCCCTATCTGAAAGCGTTCCGCGATCTGCTGAAGAAAAACACGGTGGCGCGGCCGAAGTGGAATTATTAAGCGGGGCGGGCGCTTCCCTCCGCCGCGGTGGTGATTTTCGCGCTTAGCGCGCTGCCCGGCGGGGGCATGTCCCCTGTTCAAAAAACGAACGGCAGCCGGTAGCCCGCCCGGGCTGCGGCTGCCAGGCAACTGCCTCCAGGTTATCCACAGGGTTAGGCGCCGCTGGTGTGGACAGGTCGCGGGGCGACAGGGCGCGGCTAGCGGAACAAAGGATGGCGTTTGCGTTAAATAAAACGGTACGAAGGGGAATCTGTGTTTGCCCCGCCTTTGCCCGTGAAATCAGAAAATTTACTTCGCAGGCTAACCGCAGATTGCTTCAAAAAAATTCCCGTATTTGTTATATTGTTGTTCATTGATTATTCACCTCTGCGGTGCCAAAAAGAACAAGATTCACCGCAACCCAGGACACTGCCATGTTAGATTACCGCTTCCCGACAGCTTTGCAGATGGTTCTCAGCGTAGCAATGGCGGAGCAGATGGGTGAACGTTCGACGAGTGCGATTCTGGCCTACGGCCTGGAAGCGAACCCGAGCTTTATCCGTAAACTAATGGTTCCGCTAACTCGTGACGGCATTATCGTCTCCACGCTTGGCCGCAACGGCTCAATTCATCTTGGCCGTCCGGCGGACAAGATCACCCTGCGTGATATCTATCTTTCGGTTATCGAAGATAAAAAACTGTGGGCGTCGCGTCCTGACGTCCCGGCCCGCTGCGTGGTCAGCGCCAACGCCTGCTGGTACTTCAAATCGGTTGCCGATGAAGCAGAGCAGGCTTCGTTAAACGTCCTCGCTCGCCATACCGTGGCCAGCGCGCTGGAGGCGGTCAAAAACGCCGATACCAGCGGCTGCGACCCGGTGCCGGAAATGATCGCCCGCTTTAAAAAAGCGCATTAATCATTTTCTGGTGACGAAAAAAAACCGCCTTCAAATTGTGAAGGCGGTTTTTTTGTTATCTGCTGCAGGCTAGGCGGGCAGATCCTCCTGGACCGGCTTCCTGCGGGTCACCAGTTTCCGTAGCGTCACGTAAAACACCGGCGTCAGGAACAGACCGAAGAGCGTCACGCCCAGCATCCCGGAGAACACCGTGATCCCGGTGACGCCGCGGACTTCCGCCCCCGCGCCGTGGCCGAGGATCAGCGGAATGGTCCCGGCGATAAAGGCGATGGAGGTCATCACGATCGGGCGCAGACGCAGGCGGCATGCCTCCAGCGCCGCTTCCATGATGCCTTTCCCCTGGATCTCCAGCTCGCGGGCAAACTCGACGATCAGAATGGCGTTTTTACAGGCCAGGCCCATCAGGACCACCAGACCCACCTGCACGAAGACGTTGTTATCGCCCCCGGTCAGCCAGACGCCAAACAGCGCGGAGAGCATCGTCATCGGTACGATAAGGATCACCGCCAGCGGCAGTGTCCAGCTTTCATACAGCGCGGCCAGCACGAGGAACGCCAGCAGCACCGCCACCGGGAAGACGATCAGCGCCGTGTTGCCCTGGGTGGCCTGCTGGAAGCTGAGATCCGTCCACTCAATATTCATCCCATTCGGCAGGATCTGCTTCGACAGCTCCTCCAGATGCGTCATCGCCTGTGAAGAAGAGAGGACCCGCGGATCGGCATCGCCAATCAGGTCCGCCGCCGGATAACCGTTGTAGCGGATCACCGGATCCGGCCCGTAGGTGGTACTGATATTCACCATACTGCCGATCGGTACCATTTCGCCCTGATTATTGCGGGTGCGCAGATTGGCGATATCTTCCACGCTTTCGCGGTATGGTCCGTCAGCCTGGGCCATCACGCGCCAGGTACGCCCGAACTGGTTAAAGTCATTGACATAAGACGAGCCGAGATAGGTCTGCAGCGTACCGAATAGCTCGGTTAGCGATACCCCCTGCGCTTTCGCCTTATCGCGATCGACCTGCACGTCCAGCTGCGGCACGTTAGCCTGGTAAGTCGAGATCGGGAAGTGCATCCCCGGCGTCTGCATAATCGCCCCGGACATCGCATTCACCGCGCTTTGCAGCGCGCCATAGCCCAGCCCTCCGCGATCCTGGATGTACAGGGAGTAGCCGGAACCCTGACCCAGTCCTAAAATCGGCGGCGGCAGGATGGAGAAGCCAAAGCCCTGCTGGATTTGCGCGATTTTGGCGTTGATCTCCGCGTTAATTTCCGCCGCCGTGTGTTTGCGCTGGTCGAACGGTTTCAGGCCAAAAAAGACCGTCCCGGTATTCGGCGTGTTGGTGAACTGCAGCGCGTTAAGCCCCGGGAAAGCGACCGCATAGTCGACCCCTTCGGTATTCATCCCGATCTCGCTCATTTTGCGGATCACCGCGTCGGTGCGCGCCAGCGACGACCCTTCCGGCATCTTCACGCCGCCAATGAGATACAGCTTATCCTGGGTGGGAATAAACCCGCCGGGGACGACTTTAAACATCACCCCAGCGGCGCAGAGCAGCAGCAGGTACACCGCAAACACTGCGCCACGGCGTCCAAGCGTTTTGCCTACCAGTCCCTGATAGCCGTTCGAGCTGCGCAGGAAAAAGCGGTTAAACGGACGGAAAATCCAGCCAAACAGACGATCGATCAGCCGGGTAGGGAGGTCTTTCTTCGCGCCGTGAGGCTTTAACAGCAGGGCCGCCAGCGCCGGGGAGAGCGTCAGCGAGTTGATGGCCGAGATCACCGTCGAGATGGCGATGGTCACCGCGAACTGTTTGTAGAACTGGCCGGTGACCCCGGAGAGAAACGCCATCGGCACGAACACCGCACACAGCACCAGCGCAATGGCGATAATCGGCCCGGAGACCTCACGCATCGCCTGATGCGCCGCGGCAAGCGGCGCAAGCCCCTCTTCGATATTACGCTCGACGTTCTCCACCACCACGATGGCGTCGTCCACCACGATACCGATAGCCAGTACCAGCCCGAACAGGCTCAGGGTATTCAGCGAGAAGCCCAGCAGATAGAGAATGCTGAAGGTACCCACCACCGATACCGGCACAGCGATCAACGGGATAATCGACGCGCGCCAGGTCTGCAGGAACAGGATCACTACCAGCACCACCAGCACTACCGCCTCCAGCAGCGTCTGCACCACCGCGCGGATGGAGTCGCGGACGAAAACCGTCGGGTCGTACGGCGCCGCCCATTGCATATCTTCCGGGAAGCGGGTGGCCAGCTCGGCCATTTTGGCGCGTACCGCATTCGACAGATCGATGGCGTTAGCGCCGGGTGACTGGAAGATACCGATCCCGACCGCATCCTTATTGTTGAGCTGGGAGCGCAGCGCATAGCTACCGGAACCCATCTCGATGCGCGCCACGTCGCGCAGGCGGACCAGCGAGCCGTCCTGCGCCGTTTTCAGAATGATATTGCCAAACTCTTCTTCGGTATGCAGACGGCCCTGGGCGTTAATGGAGATCAGGAAATCGCTCTCCTGCGGCAGCGGCTCGGCGCCAAGCTGTCCGGCAGACACCTGGACGTTTTGCTCCTGCATCGCCGTCACCACATCCGAGGCCGTCAGACCGCGGGCCGCGACCTTATTGGGATCCAGCCAGACGCGCATCGCATATTCACCGGAGCCAAAAATCTGGATCTGGCCGACGCCGGGCAGGCGCGCCAGCTCATCCTTCACTTTCAGCGTGGCGTAGTTGCGCATATACAGCGAGTCGTACTTCCCGTTTGGCGAAAACAGATGCACCACCAGGGTCAGCGTCGGAGACTGCTTCTGGGTGGTGATCCCCAGACGGCGTACATCCTCCGGCAGACGCGCTTCGGCCTGCGCGACGCGGTTCTGCACCTGAACCTGCGCCTGATCCGGGTCGGTACCCGGGCGGAAGGTGACGGTGGTGACCAGCACGCCGTCGGAGCCGGCGACCGATTTCATGTACATCATGTTTTCAACGCCGTTGATCGCTTCCTCCAGCGGCGTCGCCACGGTCTCGGCAATCACTTTCGGGTTGGCGCCGGGATATTCCGCGCGCACCTGGACGCTCGGCGGGACGACATCCGGATATTCGCTCACCGGCAGCAGTGGGATAGCGATTAACCCGGTGATAAAAATTAAAATCGACAGCACCGCGGCGAAAATCGGCCTGTCGATAAAAAAGCGGGAAAAGTCCATGTCTTGGATTCTCTGATTAGGGATCAGTTAAGGGTGGCGCTGGAGGTCATGGCAACAGTTTTGGCGTTAACCGGCATACCCGGCATAAACACTTTTTGTAAGCCGTCGACGATGACGCTATCCCCAGGATTCAACCCCTTCTGAACGATGCGTAAACCGTCTGCCAGCCGCCCTGGGGTAATGTCGCGGCGCTGTGCTTTACCATCTTTATCAACGATATAGACGTATTTACGATCCTGATCGGTCAGTACCGCTTTGTCGTCGATAAGCGTGGCTTTGAACTCTGCGCTGCCCGGCAGACGCACGCGGGCAAACAGCCCTGGCGTGAACAGACGCTGCGAGTTATCCAGCAGCGCACGCATGCGGATGGTGCCGGTACTCGGCGTTAACTGATTATCGAGAAAATCCACTTTGCCCTGGTGGGGGTAACCTTCCTCGCCAACCAGGCCAATCTCCACCGGAAGCGCCTGATTATCGCTGGACGCGCCTTGCCCGCGGCGGGCGAGGTTTTGATAGTGGAGGTAGGTTGACTCGTCGACGTCAAAGTAGACGTACACCGTCTTCTGCGAGACCAGGGTGGTGAGCACGCTGGCGGTGTCGCCCGCGGTGACCAGGTTACCGCTGGTGATCAGCGCCCGGCTGGCGCGGCCGTCAATAGGGGCGGTCACTTTGGTGAAGTCGAGGTTAAGCTGCGCGGCATCCACCGCCGCCTGCGCGGCGCGAATGTCGGCCTGTGCCTGAACCGCGGCTGACCGGCGCTGCTCCCACTCTTCACGGGAGACGAGGTTGGTATGGACTAATTTATCGGTGCGGTTCGCCTCGCTTTGCGCCAGGCTGGCCTGCGTTTTGGCTCTTGCCAACGCCGCCTGCGCCTGCTCCAGCGCGGCGCGATAGGTTCTGTCATCTATCGTGAACAGCACCTGGCCCTTTTTCACCTCCTGGCCGTCGGTGTAATTCACTTTATCAATGTATCCCGAGACGCGAGGGCGAAGCTGAACGCTCTCCACCGCTTCAATGCGACCGTTAAAACTATCCCACTGACTGATCGACTTCACCAGCACCTTAGCGGCGCTGACCGTCGGGGCGGGAGGCGCAGCATTCTGCGCGACGCTGTCGTCGCAGCCGACGAGCAGAAAGGAGAGCATCATCGCGCCGAGCGCGGTCAGGTGAATGTTTCCCCAGGTTTTTTGCAGGCTCATTATTTTTATTCCGGTAAATGTAGCCGCCGGGCAAGACGCAGCGTGAGAAGCCGCGCCACTTCCTTTGTCCGGGCTGGCTTAAGGCCATTTGTGTCGATCATCGCCACAAAACTGTAACAATTTCGAATACACTATCGCGGCGATTGTAGGAAGGCGCTTAACTAAGTGCAAGAATAATTGTTGCACTTTATGTGCGGTCCAGGGGGGGATAAAAAACCGCGATCCCGGCGTGGATTTAAATGTAACAATAAAACTTGCATTTTGTGTAAAAACAGGCCACCTTTAAATGCAACTGACAAAGATGCTTTTAACCGGCCGCGAGGGGGTAACATGATGAACACTGGCGCCATCATTCAGGATCTGATCGACTGGATCGACAACCATCTTGATAGCCGTCTGGATATTGACACCGTTGCCCGACGAGCCGGCTATTCGAAGTGGCACCTGCAGCGGATCTTCAAAGAACATACCGGGCAGCCCCTCGGAGAATATATTCGGGCGAAAAAGCTGCAAAAGTCGATCGAACGCTTAGCCCACAGCAACGAGCCGATCCTGAACGTGGCGATTGCCCTCGGCTTTGACTCCCAGCAGTCCTTCAACCGCAGCTTCAAGCGCCGGTACGGCCAGGCGCCCGGCGTCTGGCGCCGGAGTATCAGCCGCTCTGTTGCGCAGACATCTCGTCAGCGATCCGCATGACCGGGGAGGGTCAGTCCTGACCCGGCCCATGATCGAATTTGCTGCCTTTGCCGATGGCATAGAACTGCCCGCCTGCGACATAGTGAACGGTCCGTAGCTCGTCCGGCGCATCATCAAAAATCCAGTGTCCGTTGCGGAATACCCGGTCATCGCTCCAGGCGGCGACGATATCGCCCATAAACAGATTGTGTTGCTGCTGAATGTCCGGGTAGGGCATCACTTTGCACACCAGCCAGCCCGCACAGCCTGCCACAAGAGGAAGATCAAATTCCGGCTGATAAAAGAAGGGGATGGTGTCATTTTTATCCGGCGCGTCGGCATAGCTGCGCCCGCCAGCGTAGAGGACGGTTGCCATCTGGCTGACTACGGGGATCTGCACCACGAAATAGCCGCTCTTTTCCACCAGCTGACGAGTGAAAGCCTGGGTGCCAATATAGGCCACCACTTTTCGCTCGCCTGCCAGCCCAACCCAGGCGGCTGACATGACATTTTCGACGCCATCATATTTTGCGGAAATCATGGTGGTGGACCCGACCTGCAATAAACGATAGGCCTTACTTATTTCGACAGGCTGAACGGACATGGTTTTTCCTTTGTGCATGCTATTTAACGTAATGATTATCTGGATATTTATTGAGGGCATGTTCATTTTCGGGCCCCCTTTCGTAATCCACCGTACAACGATACGCCAGGCGATTAAGCGTAAAAAGGTGCGTAAATTGTTTTCATTATTCATAATCCACGAATAATCATGCCGTCTGTCGGTAAGCTGCTCGCTACAGGAGAGAAAGAAGGTGGATCGTATTCAGGCTATGCAGATGTTTATGCGCGTCGCGGAGGCAGGGAGCTTCGTGCGTGCCGCGGAAACCCTTTCCCTGCCGGCCTCCACTGTCACCAGTACCATTAAAAACCTTGAAAAATACCTGAAGGTGCGGCTGCTGAACCGGACCACAAGGCGGGTGAGCCTTACCCCGGAAGGGATGCAGTATCTGGCGCAGTGCCGGGAAATTCTCGCCCTCATCGAACATAGTGAATCCACCCTGAGCGAGTCTGTCGCGCGGCCTCAGGGGCGCCTGCGGGTTGATATGCCCGCGGGCATCGCGCATTTCATCGTCATGCCGCATCTGCCGGACTTTTACCGGCGCTATCCCGATATCTACCTGATGATCGGCGTCAGCGATCGCCAGGTCGATCTCATTCAGGAAGGCGTCGACTGCGTGATACGAACGGGAGAGCTGAACAACTCCAGCCTGGTGGCCCGCCCTCTGGGCCGCTTTCGCTGGGTCACCTGCGCGTCACCGGACTATCTCAGGGAATATGGTGTGCCGCCGTCACCGGAGGCGCTCTCTCAGCACCGGGCTGTGCATTATTTCTCCGGTCAGGCGAGGCGGGCCGATGAGTTCCGCTTCGTCCGCCATGGCGAGACCTTTTCTGTACCCGTCAGCGGCAACGCCGCGGTGAATGAAACGGGGCTCTATATAAAAATGTGCCTGGCAGGATTTGGGCTGGCGCAGCTGGCGGAGAATATCGTTGCTGACCACCTGCAGGAGGGGAGACTGGTGGAAGTGCTGACGGACTGGCAGCCGCCCCCGGTACCCGTCACATTGCTCTATCCGCACCAGCGCTTTCTGTCTCCCGCCGTGCGGGCGTTTGCTGAGTGGATGAGCGAGGTGGTTTGAGGGGAGTATTGCTTGCATTTAGCGCTTCACGATGGAGGGTAGGGTTCCAGCAGAAATATCTGGTCTGCTGATGAATCACTCGATATTCTGTAATGCTTTGTCTTTTTTGTGAACAGGAAAAAGTATGCTTAATACGCTACCCGATTTACACAGAAGTTTTGCAGAGCAACTGAAGCTTAAATTACAGTCTGATTCGCGGATCCACTCCCTTCTCGCCGGCGGCTCGTTTATCCATGGCGGGTTTGATCAATACTCCGATCTGGATTTCGTGGTGGTGATCGACCCTCTCTATTATGACGAAATCATGGCTCAGCGTATGGCGTTCGCCGGAACGCTCGGCCATCTGCTACATGCTTTCACCGGGGAACACGTCGGTGAGCCTCGCCTGCTGATCTGCCTGTTTGGCCCGGAACTTCTGCATGTCGATCTGAAATTTATCACCCTGGACATGCTCACTCAGCGCGTTGAGGAGCCTGCCGTGCTATTTACCCGTGATAACGATGCTCTCAAGCGACAGCTGGCAAAATTTAGCGCGCACTGGCCGAACATGACGCCGGAGTGGTTTGAGTCCCGGGCCTGGATCTGGCTGCATTATGCCGTGGTTAAACTGGGCAGGGGGGAACTCTTCGAAGCGCTGGGGATGCTGTCTTTCTTCCGGGAACAAGTGCTGGGACCGATGCTGTTTCGTCGCGCCAATCTACCGCAACGCGGCGTTCGTCGAATAGAAGCCCTCGGCATTGATCCCGATGGCCTGCTGACTTCCACTCTGGCAACACACGATCGTCACTCCGTCGGGATTGCCATTCGAAGGGCTGCTGACGCTTATGTCAACCTGCGGGCTGATGCGCTGCCTGACAATATCGCAGACGATGCGGCGCGTCGGGCGGTCCTTGCCATGCTGGACGCGTATTCTCACAAGGGGTAAATCTATCCCTCCGGCCGCGGACGCGGCCGGAGGGTGAAAGGTGTCGTTGGTGGTCTAATTCTGAGAGGGATGGGTTGCCGGGTAATTGGTAACGCGAAAACAACAGAGCTTTTCGTTGGGCCTATCAATGGGCCTAAAAGGTTCGGATTTCCTGAGTTCTCTTCAGACGTCGTGGGGCAAATTGCAGGCACAAAAAAGCCCGCAGGGCTTGCGCCGTGCGGGCTTTCAGGACTTCATCGGATGACTCTGGTAATCACCGATGGAGAATTTTGGGCTGGCGGAGTCTGACTTTGTCTTTTAATTGTCTGTATTTAATGGTTTTTTTATTAAATTGAGATTTTGGATATACCTAAGCGTATACCAATTCTGCTTTGTAGGCACAAAAATACAGTCATGCTGGTATGACAATTCCAACCCCGTCACAGCTTGTATCCATCTGGTCACACATGACAAAAGCAGGCAACCAATACTAAGAATTTACTTTACGGCTCTTCGCTATTGGGGTTCTTAACTTTTTCCCATTCAATGCCCAACCCTTTAAATTTTTGTGCAAATGGGATTACTATGAGCGCAACACAAGCCCCTAATAGTGCCATTCTCTCAGTGGTTAAAAAATTAAATCGTATATCTGCAATTACTATAAGTAATAAGGCGACAGCAAGAGACCAAGTAACTCGTTGAAAAATATCCATCGTTTGAGATTTTTTCTGCCGAATATCATTTTTCCTAACTGCTGACTGCTCTGCGGTAAGGGCTCGAAAAGTTGGGAAAAGATTGAAATCAGATTTAACTAATTCACCCGAATCACTGACTGAATACAGTGAAAATGGCAATGGGTTATTAGGCAGGGAGGATACGGTCACCAAGAAAAGTGGGATTTTTTCATTTCCAATTGCTTGTTTGTATCTTTTTAATTGATTTAGAGTGTTTTCGCTATGTGCAAATCTGTCTGACTTTATTTCAATAATAGCAAGATATTCTTTCTTTTCTGGATCTATAATTGCAAAGTCTGGTCTATATGTGTTTTTGCCATCGTTGGAGAAAAATGCAGGTTCGTATAATATAGAATCTTTGGTATATCCTAGTGATAATAAGTATTCAGAGAATTTATTTTCCGCCTCTGAATGGTAATTGTTGTCCATTACAGTCCCTCTCTGCTGTGTGAAAACTAGTGAGCTAAATTAATAAGGTAACTAAAAAACGCAAGAGATTCAATTGATTAACGAGTGATAGGTCAAGTCAAGGTCAAACTCGGCGATCATGATGGTTATCTTGTTGAATCACAGCCAGACATGATGAATTTCTAGGTTGGAGAAAAAACTTTTTTTCAGGAAAACTGTTCACACTGTTCACACTGTTCACACCGTTGTTTTTGCTTTTGATTTCATAGTGATACGTTGTGAATGGTTGGTGAGCAGTGAACACTTTACTGTTCATTTTTGCCGTTTTGCAGGTAAAAAAAGACCGGCGATTGCCGGTCAGGATAGATTATTTTGCTACAGGGTCATCACATTTCGGCAGCCAGTCGGCGTTGCTTTCCTCTCTTAGTGTTAGATTGGTTTGTATGCCCTGATTTTTTCGGCGCTTCTCATAACTTAGCCCGTACTCTTTCAGCATAGCTGGCAGCCCCTTACCGAACATGGTGAGGCTCAGGGTGTTCCTGTAGCCGTGGGCCTCCATATACGCCAGATAGGCATGATACAGATACAGGCGCGGCTGACGCGGAATGATGTTGGCATTGCCAATATACATTCCCTCAGGCTCCGGCAGTGCTTCCAGATAGCCGCAAAAATCAAATGTCGGGTCAGCATCGCGTTTAATACTGAGCGCCTCGTCCGAGTTCTGCTGTGACTGGAGCAGGGCGCGGGCGGTCATCGGGTCGCTGAACTTCTGCATAAGCTGCCGAACAATCACCGCCAGCTCACGGGCGATTTTATTCTTAAGCTGCGGGTCACGTTCCTCCGGGGCAATCTGTTCCGGGAAATGCAGAATCACCCGGCGCCGTGAGACACCGCCGCTACGGTCGGTAAAGCGCATCGGGTTATTGTTCACGGCCAGAATCACCGCCGGAATATGGGTGGAGTACGCATCCTTGTATTTCGGGTCAACGGAGACCGCATCCCCGCCGGTGATGGCCTTGAGTCCTGCCCCGTCACCACTCCATTTTTCCTGGTCAGGCAGGCGTATCAGCGAGAAGCCAATCAGCGCAGCGCGTTCACGCGGTGATTCCAGCGTTTCGATGGTGGCCGATGTGGCGTTATCTTCCCCGGCGAGCAGGGTCGCAATTTCGGCCAGAATACTTTTCCCGCTGCCACCCGGCCCGGTCACTTCGAGAAAGAGCTGCCAGTCGTAGCGGTTCGCCAGTACCATAAACAGGGCGGCAAGTATCAC
Source organism: Klebsiella sp. K47 (assembly GCF_051858335.1). Classification (NCBI taxonomy): domain Bacteria; kingdom Pseudomonadati; phylum Pseudomonadota; class Gammaproteobacteria; order Enterobacterales; family Enterobacteriaceae; genus Klebsiella; species Klebsiella sp. K47. The sequence continues at coordinate 36,148 of NZ_JBPYUI010000006.1, read as the reverse complement.
GTCGCGTTTTTCCGGTCGGCCACCGGCGGCACGGTCGAGCCAGCGCCAGAAATCCGGCGCATGGGTTTCCAGCGTTTCGCCCTCCACCGGTGGGGTAAAATCGACATCACAGAGTGTGCGCAGCCAGTGCGATTTATGATGCGGGCTGAAAGTACCGGTAGCGGTATCGAGTACGCCGTTACGAAAACCAATCAGACGGCGCGCCGGTGCGTCCTGCTGCGGAATAATCAGTTTCAGGGTCTCCACCACTGAGGCAATTTTCCCCGACGAGAACGGTGCGCGCAGACGCTGAAATAACCCGGCCACGTCGCGGGCAAAATCCGATGGCGGAATGATTTTCCATATACAGGCCTCATAGCGAGACAGGAGCTGGCCGTTTGCGTCCACGGCCAGCGCTTCGCCGTAATGTTCATGCACCCGCATTGCCTTTTCACTGGTGCTCATGGCGGTAAATTCCGCCTCGCTCATGGTAGTGAAAGGACTGTCAGCCAGTGGCCGGATGGCGTCATAAATCGCTTTCCGCGTCGCCTCTTCGCCTTTCTGAACGAACGCATCATTCCAGTCACCGAACACCGGCGGCAGGGCAACAACACCCTCACAGGCGTCTACGGCCGCAGCGGCTTTTGTCTGGCCGGCGCCGTTAAGGTCACAGTCGGCGGTGAGGACAATCTGACAGGCCGGGTGTTTCTGACGGGCAAGGCTCGCCAGAGAAAAGAGGTTCACGGAGGACAGCGCCACCATGACGGTTTCGCTGGTCAGGTGATGTACGGTGAGTGCCGTCGCATAACCCTCCGCAATCCACAGGCGTTTTCCTGCCTGTTTTTTTCCTCCGATGACATGACATGTCCCTTTGACCTGACCGCCTTTCAGGGTGCGTTTGAGACCGTCAGCATTAATAAGCTGAAGGTTAACCAGTGCGCCGGTATCCTCATACAGCGGGACAACCACATCCCCGGCGCGGAACGTCACGCCGCCGGTTTTATGCATGACTGTCAGTACCGGACATTCCCGGTCGGGGAACCCCTTGCGGGTGAGGTAGGCGTTGTCGGTGGCCGGGCGCGTTTTCTCCAGCAGTCTGACGGCCAGCGCGGCCGCCGCTTTGCGGTCGGCATCGGTTTCAGCCTCTGCGGCTGCCATCACTTCCGGGGCAACCGGCGACAGATTGCCGGTCACGGCGTCCACCTTCCCGGCGGCTTCTGACGGGGTCACGCCAAACACTTTTTCTACCAGCTTAAGCCCGTCACCCGCGCCGCACTGATTGCAGAACCACGTCCCGCGCCCTTCTTTATCGTCAAAGCGAAAACGGTCAGAGCCGCCACACACCGGACAGGCCTGATGGCGGTTTTTAATCACCTTCACACCCAGCGCCGGAAGAATGCGCGGCCAGTGGCCGCACGCCTGTTTTACCGTTTCTGTTACGTTCATTTTCATCGTTGTTTTCTCCCTCAGTGCAGTACCGGTACGGTGATGTGACGGGCGCAAAGCTCATCCATCACGGCCAGCCCGAGAAAGGACAGCGACGGCGCGGCTTTGAGTGGACCGGCTTCCATTAAATCTTCCAGTAATGCACAGGCTATCTGGCGGCCTTTTTCCTCGCCGTGCTGGCGCAGGTAGAAGCCCTCCAGCTCGGTAGCGATGGCACTTTCCAGCGCGTCGAGGGTGAGGTTCGGGTAGCGGCGCTGGCGTTCGCACAGGGTCAGCCATGCACAGGCCACGGCGCGACGATACAGCGCGGCGCGTAATACGGGCGGTAATGGCTTTTTCATACGTTGCCCTCCCCGGTCAGCCAGTGCTGATTGCAGCGTTCAACCACGCCGTCGAGCTGGGCGGTCATGAGATAAATCACGGAGGTGAGCTGTAACTGCTGCGCCGGGTCACGACGAACGGTGGCGCAGTCCTGTACCTGCATCAGGTCGCTGACGAGCTGGCCGACATTGCGCATATGCTCCAGACATTCGAGGTCACGGGCGGTAATGGTGGTGTGTCTCATGCGCGCACCTCCGCAACAGGCAGACGGCCAGCAAATGAGAGGACGTAATCGCGAACGAGGGAAAGTCGTGCGGCGTGCTCATCACCGGCAACGGTGCGGAGCATACAAATACGGGGTTTACGGTCTGCACGACGAACGGCGGCAAACACAAAAACAAATTGCGGGTGTAACGGGGTGAGGATAGTAGCCATGATGGCAGCCTCCATTGAGTAGCGGTTACTGCTACCACCGGAAACGCCAATTTCACTGGTGGCAGCCCGAACGGGGTTGGCGTAACCGGCCTCAATGGATACCGGCCAGCCCGAAGGCTGCCCCGCCCGGACTACCATTATCTTGCTGGAACCATGGTGTATAAAAAGACACCACAACCCGGAAAATGGGTGTGCCTGAGCTACGACGAAAAAAAAGACGCACGGCGCGTCTGGTGTCGCCATTGAGTTTCGCGGAACGCCAATTCCGGCTGTCGATTTTGCGACAGCGGGAAAACTATACCTGGAAACGGCGAAAAGAAGCAAGCCAGAAAAAGGGGCTGAATGCTGAACGGTCATCATCATGCGTCACAGCCCCGGTTGCGTTCGGCAATGCGATCTGCCATCCATGCGGTGATTTCAGACTGCGCCCACGCCACGTTTTTACCGCCCAGGCTGATTTGTTTCGGGAAGGCTTCCCGGCTGATGAGGTCATAAATGGTCGACCGGGACAGGCCACACAGATGCATCACTTCGGGCAGGCGGATAAAGCGCTCCTGAACGGCATCAGAAACCGGCATCAGCGGCGCGGCAGGGGCAGAAGACGGGGAAGAAAAAGCGGTGTGCATCGGGCTACCTCATAATGTCCATACAATGCCGGTCATGTCCGTCCGGCTTCGGGTAGCTCCTTATTATGTCTATATTTTTCCTCGGGTCATGTGAGATTTTCGGGGAAACAAACATTGACTTTTCGCTCTGGCGAACAAAGGCAAACGCTGGCAAAGATATGCAAATCACTGCATTACAATGCAGCAATTTCTATTGCTTTAAGTTATACATTTTTCATTTTTAATCGAAATAAAGTCTAAGCGGTATAGGCAGAGCAAAACAGGAGGGTGAACAGTGGTGAACAGACGGTGAACAGTCAGTCCCTCAACTGTTCACCCTTTATCTCACTGTATTACTTATATTTTTATTTAAGGTGAACAGTAGTGAACAGTTATAAGTAAAAAAACAAACGATGAGCAAGGTTTTGCTGAGGTCTTTCTCTGGCCAGCCGGGTTTTGAGTGCTGTTTGTGCCAGAACTGCCACAACTGCAATGAATCGAGATGTTGTGTGATGAAGGGCAGAATAATTTCAGGTTGAATAAACGGAGAGCCTGAACATGAAACCCGAAACAGTCATTACCGCCCTGCAAGACGTTGCCGCTCAGCAGTACGCGGAGAACAGCCAGCACGTCACCGACAAGCTGAGCGCATTTACTGCGGCCAGAGACACCCACGCGGCCAGCATGCAGGCGCTGAAAGAGATTGATACGTCCATTGAACGCTGTAAGCAGGAGCGGCAGACCGCCCTCGATGAGAGCCCAGAAGCGGAGCTGGACTGGCGCAGCCGCTTTCGCACCCTGCGCGGCAGTCTCACCCCTGAAATGAAAGCTGAGCACAGCAGGCGTATCGCCAGTCGCGAGCTGGCCGACGAGTTCACCGGTCTGATTGCGGAGCTGGAGACAGACCGGACACGCGCTATGCTGAATGCCTGCTCCACCGGCAATAAATACCTTTCAGCGCATGAAGATGCTTTTACCGCTTATGCCGGTGCGGAATGGGCTCAGGCTGTCAATGCGATTCCTGTCGCCCTCATCCGCGCTTTCCTGCTGCGCATTCGTGCCCTCGAAATGAAGGGAGAAAGCGCTCCTCAGTCCGTGGCCACCGGCGAGCTGCGCGATGCGCTGAGCCGTCAGGGCAGCCTGTATCACTTCGATATGACGCAGGAGCCGGTGTTGTCCGTGACGGGCATGCACCGGCCGCAAATTACTGACGTTGATACGGAACTGTTACGCAGCCCTGCGAAGAGGATGATGCTTGCCAGAAAGCTGGCTGAAAATGGCGAGACAAAAGCGGAGGGGTAAGCATGTTTCACTGTCCGTTCTGCAAAACCAGCGCGCATTCCCGCACCAGCCGGTATCTGTCCGATAACGTCAAACAGCGCTATCACCAGTGCATGAACATCGAATGCTCGGCCACATTCCGCACGCTTGAATCCATCGACGGGGTTATACGTTCACCGGCGACCGAGCCGGTTATCCCTGTACTCGCACCGGCGGCCACCGTTAACCGTGCCGGTGCGTGAGCACGGCCAGACATCAGGAGAGACATACGTGACCACACTGACGCTACAGAAAGCCTGTGAGGCCTGTCAGGCAAATAAATCCGCCTGGCTGCAACGCCGGGATGAACTGAAGCAGGCCGAACAGGCATACCGCGAACAGCTTGCCGGTAACGGCCACAGCGGCCAGAGCCTGCAAACCCTGCGCGAGATTATCGACGTGAAAAAATGGGAAATTAATCAGGCTGCCGGTCGCTATATCCGTTCGCATGAGGAGGTGCAGCGCATCAGCATCTGCGACCGATTAAATGATTTTATGCAGGCGCACGGCGCGGAGCTGGCCGCCGCCCTTGCCCCTGAGCTGATGAATTATTCCGGGCAACATTCCGCCGTTCAGCGCTGCGCCATGCAGCGCTCACTCGATTATCTGCGTGAGGCGCTACAGCTCTGGCTGGTCGCCGGTGAAAAAATTAATTATTCGGCGCAGGATAATGACATTTTAACGGCCATCGGATTCAGACCTGACGCGGCTTCGCGTGATGATAATCGTGAAAAATTTACACCTGCACAGAACCTGAATTACAACCGCCGCCGTGCAGAACTGGCTGTGCAATAGTTCGCTTAAAAATCCCCGAAAATCCCGCTATTTTTACGTATAAAAGCCATGCATGCATAAGGTGCATGGTTTTGCATGCGTTTTAACGTCACTGAATTCCCCGCCAGCGCCAGCACTGGCGCGCCCTGAGGCTGGTCATGCACCTGCATTAAAAGCGCCCCCTTAAGCGGGCAGGCGGGGCGGGGAGAGCATTGCGCGCGCATGGTAGTAGTATAAAATTTTAATAATGTTTTTTTGGAATTGATCAAACGTGTACTCAAGGCTAATTTAGCAATATATTGGTAACTTTGGTGCTGCTTGTCAGAGGGAGTCTTAACTTAAGTTTCTGTTGGGGCTCAAATGTACTGCAAAAGGAGATGAATTGTGGCTGTCAGAACAATAAGTAAAATAGAGCTTTCAAAAATCCATAATAGATATAATTTAAGTGTGGATTTTTTTAATGATCTTAATGTTATTCATGGTAAGAATGGCGCTGGAAAATCTACACTCATACATGTTATTGCTAATATAGTCAATGGCGATTTTATTAGATTTGCGTTCTTAACTTTTGAAGAAATAAAGGCTACATACAGCGATGGCATGGAAATAGAAATACGCAGAGATAAAATAGAAGAGCAATCTTATATCTCGGTGGTGCTTTCCAACGGGAAGCATATCAACTTCGCAGTTGATGAAGCTATGGCAGCGGTGAGAGAAATTGAAAGTGACCGCCATATGAGGGATCGAGATGTTAAATCAATGTTGGTAATTGATATAAATAGATTTGTTAAGGAGAATGAACTGCAAAAGGTAAGTGCATCTTACTTCCCTGCATTTCGAACTATGTTAGAAGCATGGAGTTCTTCTTCGGATGCAGCATATGAGAGAAGAGCTCTTCGCCCCTCATTTTATAATCGTAAAGCCAGTGTTTTTGCGCGTGAGCTGTTTGGTCATTTTTTGCCTAGTATAAATTATCCATCTCCAATGGAGATCGAAGAACGTTTGAGAGAAGAAATCAGGCGAGCGCAATTGGGTATAGCAGCTTATGAAAGTCGAACTTTTTCTGAATCATTTGTTAAAGTATTTTCGGCATTATTTGATAATTCAGCTGTAGAAGGAGAAATTACTGGGGATTTATTAAAAGAAATAGAAGGGTTAGCAATAGCACAAGATAGCTCAATTAAAAATGATTATTATGCGGAGTATTCAAAGGTATATGAAGAGATTAGGTCTTTAATTAATAGAAATTTAAAGGGCAAGGTCGAAAATTCTGTTTCAGGTGCTTTGGTTGTATATCGCGATGCGTTGAGGGATAGGCAAGATTATCAAGAAAAAGCTTTTTCTGAAATTGATAACTACATGTCATCTGTTAATTCATTTTTAGAAGATAAAGAGATGGCTTATGATTTTGACTTAAGGCGGAAGTATCCAAAAGTCGGACTTAAATTCCCGGATGGTTCATGGAGTCCTATTAGAGTTTTATCCTCTGGGGAAAGGCAACTTTTAACTATGCTTTATGCAGCATCTAAGATGGGAGATGATGCAATTGTACTTATTGATGAACCTGAGATTTCGCTACACATCGATTGGCAAGAAGATCTATTAAAAAGAATGCTTTCCCAACTTAGTGGCCGACAAATTATTGTGTGTACACACTCGCCATCTATTGCAACAGGCTACGAAGATTTTATGATAAATATTTCACCGGAGTTTATTTCTTCGCGTGATGACGATAATCATAAAGACTCAGAAGAAATGGAAGAGGATGAATCTTTATGAGTTCATGTGCTTACACTGTTGATAGCTATATCACATCATTGAGCATGAGCTCTAAAAAGCGGTTGTTGGTAGAAGGAAGACATGACCGTTCACACCTATATCAATTAATTTATAAATTTAATCCTGCGTCCAAGGTTAAAATTGACACAGCGCAAGACATAAAAGCATCTGACAAAGCTATGTCTAAAAACAATAGGTTGAAAATAGAGACTATTCATTCGAGGGTTAAAAGTAAAGATAATATATCTTTTCTATGCGATCGCGAATTCAGAGAGTTCACTTTTAATGACCAGGTTGAAGATTTATTGAATTCACATTATTGTGACGATTCTTTGTATTGGACTTTAGGACATTCGCTTGAGAATTATTTCTTCAATGCCGCAGTAATAATGGATGCTTTTCAGTTTCTTTCGCCCTCTGAATATAAGTATAAAGCTATCGAATTATTCTCGAAGCTAATATCCTCATCTTTTGCTGTTCTAGCTGCAATTTCTATTGCAGCCAAGAATATTGATAAGTCTGGATTGCCGGCTGCGTTGATTGATTGGAAGGATATAGTAATTAATGAAGGATATATCAATCTGGTTAGGCGTGACGCTTATGATATTGACCCGGAATGTGTAAACAGCTTTTTTAATGCTTTTGATGCAGTATTACCCAGCGTCATAGCTTCAGAGGTTGGGGTTTGCTCCAGAGTAGTTAGGGGGCATACAGGCATCTTACTTTTACAAAAACTATTCGCAGCATGCTTGTATTATGTTGGTAAGGAAGATGATCCTATACTGGCTGATGCAAGCGCAAATTACTTTTGTAATATATCAGAATTATCACTTACAACTGCATTAGCTGAGAGTTGGGTAAGAAAAATTGGAGTACTTGAGGATGTATATTTTCCTGACTCACTTTTGAAGGATATTGAGTGATAATTGGCCAGCCTAGTATATACAGGCTGGCCATTTGTATCATGGATGAATTTCGTTACCCCACCAGCACATAAGCTCGACTCTCTGATGAAGATAAGTCGAGCGATTATAAGCCTTTCGAACTTCATTTTTATCACTATGAGCTAAAGCCGCTTCAATAACATCTGCATTGAAACCCGCTTCATTCATAGCAGTACTCGCTATTGAGCGCAAACCATGTGCTACTAACTTACCCCCATATCCAATTCGTTTTAACGCAGCATTTGCAGTCTGACTATTCATCGCTTGCTTTGGATCATTTCTGCTTGGAAAAATATGCTCACGGTGAGCACTGATTGGCTTCATCACTTCCAGAATATCTAATGCTTGAGGTGATAGGGGAACAATATGCTCACGCTTGGCTTTCATCCGCTCGGCTGGAATAGTCCAGAACTTTGCATCGAGATCGATCTCCGCCCACCGAGCACCTGAGGCCTCAGAAGGGCGCACAAGTGTCAGGAGTTGCCATTCAATGAGGCAGCGAGTCGGAACAGACAGGTTTGACATGATTAAAGAACGCATTAGCTTCGGCAATTCTTCTGGTCGCAGCGTCGGCATGTTTTGCTTTTTTTGGTTTCTCAAATGCCATACTAATACCGGATGCAGGGTTGGCATCAATCAAACCGGTGTTAACCGCATAAATCATTATCTCGTTTATGCGCTGCACCAGTCTACGAACAGTCTCAAGCGCCCCACGAGCTTTGATTGGCTTAAGTGCTTCAACAAATGTTCGGGCTTTGATTTGCTGAACGGGAATCTCACCAATTGCAGGGAATACATCTTTCTCCAGTGAGCGCCAAATGTCTTTTGCGTAATCAGGGGTAACGCTTTTGCTTTTGAGTTGGAACCAGTTAGCGGCGACCGTTGAAAAAATACTGTCCAGTGCGATTTGCTGCTGTTCCTCTGCAACTTCAGCTTGAATTTGCGGGTCGATTCCGTTGGCTAATAGGGCAAGGTAATCAGCCCTTAAACCTCGGGCGTCAGCAAGCGAAAGGGCTGGGAAGGCACCCAGCCCCATCATTGTCCGCTGTTTTGTCGCCGGACGTTGATAACGGAAACGCCAGAGCTTTTTCCCGCTGGTTTTCACTATAAGGAAAAGCCCGTCGCCATCATGCAGCGTTAGATCCTTCTCTAACGCTTTAGCGCGCAGAACTTCGGTGTTGGTCAGGGGGCGTGTTGTCCGCGCCACTGTGGCCGCTCCTTCATGAATTGGTATACGCTTTTAGGTATACATCCTACCGTATACCTAAACGTATACCAATAATCACCGGATTTAGCCGGATGTTCTCGGACAACGACAGATACAAAAAAGCCCGCAGGGCTTGTGCCATGCGGGCTTTCTGTACTTCACCGGACGTATCCGGATCATGATTTGGTGGAGCTGGCGGGAGTTGAACCCGCGTCCGAAATTCCTACATCCTCGGCACTACATGCTTAGTCAGTCTTTACATTCGCTTGCCAGCTGCGGACAGACACGCCACTAACAAACTAGCCTGATTAGATTTAACGTTTCAACCCCAGGCAGGGCATCCACGCGATCTCTTTTGGGTTTGACCTCTCTTTGATCCCCGTCTTAAGAGCGGAAGCTAGGGAGAGAGGGCTCAGAGCAGGTTATTAAGCTGCTAAAGCGTAGTTTTCGTCGTTTGCGACTATTTTTTGCGGCTTTTTACGAGGCCAACCGCCCCTCGGCATGCACCTTGGGTTTCGCAAATCCCGTCGAATCCAGAATCAGCCCCAATGTGTAGGTCAAGTATAACAGATTTGTGAATGTCGTTACCAGCCCCATCACGCAGGATTATTTCAGCAGGGTGGACGAAAAAGCAGCATCAACAAGGATATAGCGTAAGGGCCAGCGAGAGCTGGCCCTCTGGGAGGGGAAATTAACGTCCGGCGTGCTTCATAATACGCGCCTTATCCAGCGCCCATTCACGATCTTTCAGGTCGGTACGCTTGTCGTGCTGTTTCTTACCTTTGGCGACGCCGATTTTCACTTTGCACCAGGCGTTCTTCCAGTACAGCGACAGGGCGACGACGGTGTAACCTTCGCGGTTAATGCGGCCGTACAGCGTGTCGAGTTCGCGCTGGTTGAGCAGCAGCTTACGGGTGCGCGTCGGGTCGCAGACATAGTGGGTGGAAGCCACGGCCATAGGCGTAAAGTTGGCGCCGAACAGGAAGGCTTCGCCATCCTTCAGGATGACATAGCTATCGCCGATGTTGGCTTTACCTGCACGCAGGGATTTGACCTCCCAGCCCTGCAGGGCGAGACCAGCCTCGTATTCATCTTCGATAAAGTATTCGTGACGGGCGCGTTTATTCAGCGCAATGGTGGCTGATCCAGGTTTGTGGGCTTTTTTCTTAGTCATAATGTCCTGAAGTCATCGTCTTATACACAGTTACCTCGATCGCATCCTGCGAGGTGTACTGCGCATCTTAGCACGAGTTGCGGCACAGCGTTTTTTTTAGCAGCAGATAAATGATATTATTTGCACTGTGTTTAAATGTGGAACCTGCTATGCCTCAGATTAGCCGTACTGCGCTGGTGCCTTTCAGCGCGGAACAGATGTATCAACTGGTAAACGATGTGAAGTCCTATCCTGATTTTCTGCCAGGCTGCACCGGTAGCCGCGTGCTGGAATTGGGGCCGACGCAAATGACGGCGGCGGTTGATGTGTCCAAAGCCGGCATCAGTAAGACCTTCACCACACGCAATACACTGACCAGCAACCAGAGCATTTTGATGAGCCTGGTGGATGGCCCGTTCAAGAAGCTGATTGGCGGCTGGAAGTTTATTCCGCTGAGCCCCGAGGCCTGCAAAATAGAATTCCATCTCGATTTCGAGTTTACCAATAAACTGATTGAGATGGCTTTTGGCCGGATCTTCAAAGAGCTGGCCGCTAACATGGTGCAGGCGTTCACTTCGCGCGCCAAAGAGGTTTACAGTGCCGGCTAATATTCGTGTTGAAGTGGCCTACGCGCTGCCTGAAAAGCAGTATCTGCAGCGGGTCACCCTGGACGAGGGGGCGACGGTCGAGCAGGCGATTATCGCCAGCGGTCTGCTGGCGCTGCGTGATGACATTGATCTGGCGAAAAACAAGCTGGGTATCTACAGTCGTCCGGTAAAGCTGCATGACGAAGTTCACGACGGCGACCGGGTCGAAATCTATCGACCGCTGATCGCAGACCCGAAAGAGCTGCGTCGCCAGCGGGCAGAGAAAAGCGCCGCAAAGTAACCAGCAGCAGACCGGCTATCAGCCATAAAAAAAGCGCTCACCGAGCGCTTTTTTGCTTTTCCGGGCCTTACTGACTGGTCAGCGCAGGCTTGTTATCAATGTTAGTCAACACACCGCCGCTGTTGAAGGTCAGGGTTAGGGTCTGCTGAGTCACTTTCTGGTGGCCCGGCTCCTGACGGAAGACATAGAACCAGGTATTGGTGCCGAACGGATCCGTCATCATTGGCGTCCCCAGAGCATAAGCTACCTGCTGTTGCGTCATACCGACACGAATTTTTGCTACATCGTTTGGTGCCAGATAGTTACCCTGGTTGATGTCAGGACGGTAAACCACTCGTTCCAGAGTGGAACAGCCTGCGGTCAACATAAGAAGAACCGCTGCGGCAGCAGTCAGCGTTTTACAGCGCATAGTGATTTGATTCCTTTTTGGGCCCGAGCAGTACGTGGCTCATCTGTAATATGCCGATAATAATAGACCTTCGCGCCGTTGGAAACCTCCGGCTGCAGGTCAGCAGGCAATTTGCTGTTCACTATGACCCTGTGAAAATCAAAAAGTTTACGCCGCAAGCAACTCTTTCGCGTTCGCCAGGGTGTTGCGCGTGACTTCGCTGCCGCCCAGCAGACGGGCCAGCTCCTGCAAGCGAGCACGTTTATCCAGCGGCTGCATATGGGTTTCGGTCATCTCGCCATCGGTCTCTTTGCAGACAAAGAAATGATGGTGGCCGCAGCCTGCGACCTGCGGCAGGTGGGTCACGCACATCACCTGCGTGGACTCGCCCAGCTGGCGCAGCAGCTTGCCGACCACCGCAGCGGTCGGGCCGCTGATGCCGACGTCCACTTCGTCGAAGATGAGCGCCGGGGTTTCCATTTTACGCGCGGTGATCACCTGAATCGCCAGCGCAATGCGCGACAGTTCGCCGCCGGAGGCCACTTTGGCGATTGGCTGCAGCGGCTGACCGGGGTTAGTGGTGACGCGGAACTCAATATGGTCGGCGCCGTCGGCGGTGAGATGGCGTTCATCGAACGCGACCTCAATCGCGAAGACCCCGTGCGGCATCGAAAGTGAGTGCATACTTTCGGTGATAAGCTGGGTCAGCTCGTCGGCGCTGGCCTGGCGCAGGGCATGCAGCTGGCGTGCGGTCTCCAGCGCCAGCTGATGATGTTCGACCACCTGCTGGCTGAGGGATTCCAGCGAGCCGGCGCTGTCGTCCAGCAGGCGCTGCTCTTCCAGCATCGCCTGATAAACCGCCGGCAGCTCTTCCGGCATCACCTGATGTTTACGCGCCAGCGCGATTTGTCGGGAAATCCGTTGCTCAAGTTCAAACAGACGGTTCGGATCGAGATCCAGACGGTCATGGTAGTGGCGCAACTCGTCGCTGGCCTCGCTGAGCTGAATGGCCGCCTCTTCCAGCATATCCAGGACGCCGGAAAGCTTGCTGTCCATGCCCACCAGCTCGCTAACCAGCTGCTTCGCGGTATAAAGCTGGCTCTGCAGATTGGCCTCTTCGCCGTCCGCCAGTACCGTAAGGGCGTGCTGGCAGGTGCTGAGCAGCTGGCCGCTGTTGGCCAGGCGCTTGTACTCTTCGTCAATCTGCTCGAATTCTCCCGGCAGCGGGTTAAATTCGTTCAGCTCTTTAAGCTGATACTGCAGCAGATCGGCGCGGGCGGCGCGCTCCTGGCTCTGCTGCTGATGCTGGGCCAACTCGCGGCAGCTCTGGTGCCACTGGCGATAGTGCTCGGCCATACGCTGAGTAAGCGCATACTCACCGGTATAGCCGTCGAGCAGCGTTTTTTGGTGTTCGGGTTTGGTCAGCAGCTGGTGGGCATGCTGGCCGTGGATCTGGATCAGCAGCTGGCCCAGCTCGCGCAGCTGCGAGAGTGGGACGGCGGTGCCGTTGATGAAGCCGCGCGAGCGGCCGTCGGCGCTGATCACCCGGCGAAGTAAACACTCACGCCCGCTCTCCAGCTGATTCTCTTCCAGCCAGCGCTGGGCGGCAGGGGTATCTTTCAGCGCGAAGCGCGCGCACAGGTCGGCACGGGTGGCGCCGCGACGCACCATGTCGGCTTCCGCTCTGCCGCCGAGGCACAGCCCCAGCGCGTCGATGGCAATGGATTTCCCGGCGCCGGTTTCCCCGGTGATGGCGGTCATGCCGCTGTGGAAATCAATTTCCAGTTCACGAACGATAGCAAAATTACTGATGGTGAGTTGCGCCAACATAGCTGCCTTCCTGTATGAAAAACCAATACTGTGTTTTCGTACAGTATAGACTGGTTTTTTATCCAGTAAAGAGGCAGCCGTGAAAATCAGAACAATTTTTTCGACCAGCCGAGCTTGGTGCTTAATGTATTGAAATAGCTGTAATCTTTAGGGTGAATCAGATTGAGGTGATAATCACAGCGGCGAATGAGGACATCTTCGCCATCCTGGATCGGCAGGGCAATCTGGCTGTCGCAGCTGATCTCCAGATCGCTGCAGCGGTGAGAGAAGCGCAGGCGGATGGTGCTGTCGCCGTTGATCACCAGCGGTCGCGCTGAAAGGGTGTGCGGGAACATCGGCACCAGGGTGATGGCGTCCAGCGACGGCGTAAGGATTGGGCCGCCGGCCGACAGCGAATAGGCGGTGGAGCCGGTCGGAGTGGAGATAATCAGGCCATCGGATCGCTGAGAGAACGCAAAGACTTCGTCGATATAGACTTCGAACTCAATCATATGCGCCACTTTGCCAGGGTGCAGCACCACTTCGTTGATGGCGGTGCTGATACGTTTCTGGCAATCCTGCTGACACACCTGGGCCTCCAGCAGAAAGCGTTTCTCGGCGATGTAGTGGCCTTCCAGCACGTCGGCGAGCTGCTGCAGGGCGTTGTCCGGGTCAAGGTCGGTGAGAAAGCCGAGGTTGCCGCGGTTAATGCCGATGACGTTAATGTCGTAACGGGCCAGGGTCCGCGCCGCGCCGAGCATATTGCCGTCGCCGCCCACCACCACCGCGAGGTCGGCCTGTTGGCCAATCTCCGCCAGCGTGCCGGTTTTCACGTTGCTGAGCTGAAGTTCATGGGCGATCTGCTGTTCAACCAGCACTTCATACCCTTTGCTGCACAGCCAGCGCCAGAGCATTTCATGTGTGGTCAGGGCGGTGGGGTGACGAGGATGTCCCACAATGCCGATACACTTGAAATGGTTCTTCATGATCTGGATGTCCTTGCGTTAAATGAAATAGTGACAATCTGTCCGCTTCCCTTGAAACCCGGAAACTGATCCCCATAATAAGCGAAGTTAGCGAGATGAATGCGAAAAAACGCGGAGAAATTCATGAGTAGTAAAGAACAGAAAACGCCTGAGGGGCAAGCCCCGGAAGAAATTATCACGGAGCAGCACGACGACGTTGAGGCGGTAGAGCCTGAAGTTTCGGCTGAGCAGGTGGATCCGCGCGATGAAAAAATTGCGAATCTGGAAGCCCAGCTGGCTGAAGCGCAGAAACGTGAACGTGAAGTGATGCTGCGTGCCAAAGCCGACGAAGATAACCTGCGTCGTCGTACCGAGCAGGATATCGAGAAAGCGCACAAATTCGCGCTGGAAAAATTCGTCAATGAACTGCTGCCGGTGATCGACAGCCTGGACCGCGCGCTGGAAGTGGCTGACAAGGCTAACCCGGAGCTGGCGCCGATGGTGGAGGGGATCGAACTGACCCTGAAATCTATGCTGGACGTAGTGCGTAAGTTCGGCGTGGAAGTGATCGCCGACACCAACGTTCCGCTGGATCCGAACGTCCACCAGGCCATTGCGATGGTCGAGTCTGAAGATGTGGCGGCGGGCAACGTGCTGGCCGTGATGCAGAAAGGTTATACCCTGAACGGCCGTACTATTCGCGCCGCGATGGTGACGGTAGCGAAAGCGAAATAACGCTTGCTGCCTTGCTCAACGGCTGCCTGCGGGCGGCCGTTTTTTGTGTCATCGCTGCTGGCGCGAGATAAAAAAACGGCGGGCCGCAGCCCACCGTGATATTAATTCCTTCGCTCGCGCTACTCCGCGACGCTCTCGCGTAATGATTTCACCGGCATCACTTTCACCTGTTTGATCATGTTGTCCTGCACGTCGAGGATATCTATATCGTACTGCTCAATGCGCACGCGGGTGCCCGGGACCGGGATCTCTTCCAGCGCTTCGAGGATAATACCGTTGACGGTGCGCGCTTCATCTTCCGGCAGGTGCCAGTTAAACGCTTTGTTGATTTCGCGAACGTTGGCGCTGCCATCGATAATCACCGTGCCGTCGTTAAGCGGGGTCACTTCCTCCGCCAGGGTGGGTGACATGGAGGTGGTGAAGTCGCCGACAATCTCTTCAAGAATATCTTCGACGGTGACCAGCCCCTGAATATCGCCGTATTCATCGACCACCAGACCGACTTTCTTTTTATTGCGCTGAAATTTCACCAGCTGGGTGCTGAGCGGCGTGCCTTCCGGCACAAAGTAGATCTCATCTGCCGCCCGCAGCATGATCTCTTTTGTGAACTCTTTCTTCTCCGTCATCAGACGGTAGGCTTCGCGAACGCGCAGCATGCTGATGGCATCGTCCAGCGAATCGCGGTAGAGCACGATGCGGCCATGCGGGGAGTGGGTCAGCTGGCGGACGATAGATTTCCAGTCATCATTGATATCGATGCCGACAATCTCATTGCGCGGCACCATGATGTCGTTAACGCTGACCTTCTCCAGGTCCAGCACCGACAGCAGCATATCCTGATTGCGTCGTGAGATTTGTGAACGGGATTCATTCACAATCGTGCGCAGTTCATCTTTGCTCAGGGCGCTGCTGATGACGGTATCGGTGCGGATGCCCATCATGCGCATCAGTATGCGGGTGATGGTATTCAGCAGCCACACCAGCGGCATCATCAGCACCTGCAGGGGCGCCAACAGGAAGCTGCTGGGGTAGGCGACCTTTTCCGGATAGAGGGCGGCGATGGTCTTCGGCAGCACTTCGGCAAATACCAGCACCACAAAGGTAAGTACGCCGGTGGCGATCGCGACGCCGGCGTCGCCGTACAGGCGCATGCCGACGATGGTGCCCAGCGCCGAGGCGAGAATGTTGACAAGGTTATTGCCGATCAGCACAAGGCTAATCAGGCGGTCCGGCTTGCGCAGCAGCTTCTCCACGCGCTTGGCGGGGCGGTTGCCTTGTTTCGCCATGTGGCGCAACCGGTAGCGGTTCAGCGTCATCATGCCGGTTTCGGAACCGGAGAAATAGGCAGAGATAATCACCATGACGATCAGCGTTATGATCAGCGTGGTGGTGGAGATATGTTCCACGTAGGATTCCTTAAAAGACTTAGCTCACGAACTGCTGCAGCACGCGGCTACCAAAATAGGCCAGCGTCAGCAGACCGGCGCCAGCGACGCTGAACCAGACCACACGACGTCCGCGCCACCCTTCATGATAGTGCCCCCACAGCAGGACGATATAGACGAACCACGCAATAATCGACAGCACCGCTTTATCGATATTTTCGCTGCTGAACAGATTGTGCATGTAGAACAGGCCGCTGCACAGCGTCAGGGTCAGCAGCACCACGCCGACCTGGGTGATGTGGAACATTTTGCGCTCAATGCTCATCAGCGGCGGCATTTCGCTGCTGAAGGCCAGCTTTTTATTCTTGAGCTGGTAGTCGATCCACGCCAGCTGCAACGCATACAGCGCGGCGATGATCAGCGTGGCGTACGAGAAGAGCGACAGGCCGATATGCACCAGCATCCCCGGGGTGGTTTCCAGGTGGGTGATATATTCGTTAGGCACGAATGTGGCGAAGGCCAGGTTGATCAGCGCGAAGGCATAGACGATAGGCAGCAGCAGCCAGCCGCGATTGCGCGAGGCCACGATAGTCATCACCGTACAGATCATCAGGCTGACCAGCGACCCGACGTTCAGTAAGCTGAGATTTTGCCCGCTCTCGCCGCCGGGGAATATCCGTGCTTCCAGCGCAAAAGCATGGCTGATCAAGGCGATAGTCGCAGATAAAATCGCCATTCGCCGCCAGCTGCTGTTTTTTTGCAGCAAGCCGGGGATAATCAGCGCGAGGCTGACGGAGTAGGCGACAAGGGCGAGTAGAGCAAAAACAGGCATAGGTGTCGGCTGTTGGCTAAATAAGAAAGAGAAGCAGTATAACGTTAGCAGGCCTCTGCTCCAACCGTTGCAGCACATTCAGATTGATGTCGTGTTATACTCCGCCACATTCGTTTTGTGTGTCGCTGCGGCGACCGACCGTTTCCACCTCAGGCGAGAGACAATGTTTGATAATTTAACCGATCGTTTGTCGCGTACGCTGCGCAACATTAGCGGCCGCGGACGCCTTACAGAAGACAATATTAAAGACACCCTGCGCGAAGTGCGCATGGCGCTGCTGGAAGCGGACGTTGCGCTTCCGGTGGTCCGTGATTTCATCAGCCGCGTCAAAGAGAGCGCGGTCGGCCATGAAGTCAATAAAAGCCTGACCCCGGGTCAGGAGTTCGTCAAAATCGTCCGCAACGAGCTGGTGGCGGCGATGGGCGAAGAGAACCAGACGCTCGACCTGGCCGCGCAGCCGCCGGCCGTGGTGCTGATGGCTGGCCTGCAAGGTGCTGGTAAAACCACCAGCGTCGGTAAGCTGGGGAAATTCCTGCGCGAGAAGCACAAGAAGAAAGTGCTGGTCGTTTCCGCGGACGTTTACCGCCCGGCGGCGATCAAACAGCTGGAAACCCTGGCCGAGCAGGTCGGCGTCGATTTCTTCCCGTCTGATGTCGGGCAGAAGCCGGTTGATATCGTCAACGCGGCGCTGAAAGAAGCGAAACTCAAATTCTACGACGTGCTGCTGGTGGATACCGCCGGTCGTCTGCACGTTGACGAAGCGATGATGGACGAAATCAAGCACGTCCACGCCGCCATTAACCCGGTTGAAACCCTGTTCGTCGTCGATGCGATGACCGGTCAGGATGCGGCGAATACCGCGAAGGCCTTTAACGAAGCGCTGCCGCTGACCGGCGTGGTGCTGACCAAAGTGGACGGCGACGCCCGCGGCGGCGCGGCGCTGTCGATTCGCCATATTACCGGCAAGCCGATTAAATTCCTCGGCGTCGGCGAGAAAACCGAAGCGCTGGAGCCGTTCCATCCGGACCGCGTCGCTTCCCGTATCCTCGGCATGGGCGACGTGCTGTCGCTGATCGAAGATATCGAGAGCAAGGTTGACCGCGCGCAGGCCGAGAAGCTGGCCTCCAAGCTGAAGAAAGGCGACGGTTTCGACCTCACCGACTTCCTTGAGCAGCTGCGCCAGATGAAAAACATGGGCGGCATGGCCAGCCTGATGGGCAAGCTGCCGGGCATGGGGCAGATCCCGGACAACGTGAAAGCGCAGATGGACGACAAAGTGCTGGTGCGTATGGAAGCGATCATCAACTCGATGACACTGAAAGAGCGCGCTAAGCCGGAAATCATCAAAGGTTCGCGTAAGCGCCGTATCGCCGCCGGCTGCGGCATGCAGGTGCAGGATGTGAACCGTCTGCTCAAGCAGTTCGACGACATGCAGCGCATGATGAAGAAGATGAAGTCGAAAGGCGGCATGATGAAGATGATGCGCGGGATGAAAGGGATGATGCCGCCAGGCTTCCCGGGTCGTTAAAAACAAGGGCATAAGGCTATCTTGTTTGCCATTTTAGCGCCGGGGTGTGCTCGCCATCCTCACGTACTACCTGTACGTTACAGTGGTTGCGCACACGCTGGTACTAAACTGGCTGCACCGCCGACGGCCTTTTACAGCAGACTTATCAACTGCTGATTGCATTTTCCCCAGAAATCAGTAAAATTTTCGGGCTTTTAATATGACACCGGGCTCCGTTCCTCGATGGGGCCCGGTTGTTTTATTCACACAAGAGGATGTTATGGTAACTATTCGTTTAGCACGTCACGGCGCTAAAAAGCGTCCGTTCTACCAGGTTGTTGTCACCGACAGCCGTAATGCACGCAACGGTCGCTTCATCGAGCGCGTTGGTTTCTTCAACCCGATCGCTAACGGTGCGGAAGAAGAAACTCGCCTGGATCTGGATCGTATCGCTCACTGGGTTGGCCAGGGCGCTACTGTTTCCGATCGCGTTGCCGCGCTGATCAAAGCCGCTAACAAAGCAGCTTAATCTGTCACGGTGGTCATGATGAGCAAGCAACACACCGCGCAAGCACCTGTTGATCCGATCGTATTGGGGAAAATGGGTTCTTCCTACGGTATCCGTGGTTGGCTCAGAGTGTTTTCCTCCACCGAAGACGCCGAAAGCATTTTTGACTATCAGCCCTGGTTAATCCAGAAGGCGGGTCAGTGGCAGGTCGTTGAGCTGGAAAGCTGGCGCCACCACAATCAGGACATCATCATCAAGCTGAAAGGCGTTGACGATCGTGATGCCGCGAATCTACTGACTAATTGCGAAATTATCGTGGATTCATCGCAGTTGCCGGAGCTGGAAGAGGGTGACTACTACTGGAAAGACCTGATGGGCTGCCAGGTAGTTACGACGGAAGGCTATAGCCTCGGTAAAGTCATCGATATGATGGAAACCGGGTCGAATGACGTGCTCGTCATCAAGGCAAACCTGAAAGATGCATTTGGTATCAAGGAGCGGTTGGTTCCGTTCCTCGATGGGCAGGTTATCAAGAAAGTCGATCTCACTACGCGTACTATCGAAGTAGATTGGGATCCTGGTTTTTAAATTCTCCGGATAAACGGTAAAAGACGGCGCTATGTGGATTGGCATAATTAGCCTGTTTCCTGAAATGTTCCGCGCAATTACCGATTACGGGGTAACTGGCCGGGCAGTAAAAAATGGCCTGCTGAGCATCGAAAGCTGGAGTCCTCGCGACTTCACGCATGACCGGCACCGTACCGTGGACGATCGTCCTTACGGCGGCGGACCGGGGATGCTAATGATGGTGCAACCCTTACGGGATGCCATTCATGCAGCAAAAGCCGCGGCAGGTGAAGGCGCGAAGGTGATTTATCTGTCACCTCAGGGACGCAAGCTTGATCAAGCGGGCGTCAGCGAACTGGCAACGAATCAGAAACTGATTCTGGTGTGCGGTCGCTACGAAGGGATAGACGAGCGCGTAATCCAAACCGAAATTGACGAAGAATGGTCAATCGGCGATTACGTTCTCAGCGGTGGTGAGTTACCGGCAATGACGCTGATTGACTCCGTTTCCCGGTTCATTCCGGGAGTACTGGGCCATGAAGCATCGGCAACGGAAGATTCCTTTGCTGATGGGTTGCTGGATTGCCCCCACTATACCCGTCCTGAAGTGTTAGAGGAGATGGAAGTACCGCCAGTATTGCTGTCGGGAAACCATGCTGAGATACGTCGCTGGCGTCTGAAGCAGTCGCTGGGCCGCACCTGGCTTAGAAGACCTGAACTTCTGGAAAACCTGGCTCTGACTGAAGAGCAAGCAAAGCTGCTGGCGGAGTTCAAAACTGAACACGCGCAACAGCAGCATAAACATGATGGGCAGGCGTGAGCCCCCAATATCAGTTTACCCAGGATAAGAGATTAAATTATGAGCAACATTATTAAGCAACTTGAACAAGAACAGATGAAGCAGGACGTACCTTCCTTCCGTCCGGGTGATACCGTGGAAGTGAAAGTATGGGTTGTTGAAGGTTCCAAAAAACGTCTGCAGGCATTCGAGGGCGTGGTTATCGCTATTCGTAACCGCGGTCTGCACTCTGCATTCACTGTTCGCAAAATTTCCAACGGCGAAGGCGTTGAGCGTGTCTTCCAGACTCACTCTCCGGTAGTTGACAGCATTGCTGTTAAACGTCGTGGTGCTGTACGTAAAGCTAAACTGTACTACCTGCGTGAGCGCACTGGTAAGTCTGCTCGTATCAAAGAGCGTCTTAACTAAGATTCGCTTTCGCGACATCCTGACAAAAAGGGCTGGCCTCAGGGCCGGCCCTTTTTTTATCTTTGTTGTAACCATCGTGATGTAAATCATTTACAATACGCCCTCTATACGGAGGGGCGGTGGTCAGTAACAGTTTTCAGCAAACGACACCTAAACGGCGAGCCGCCTGGCTGGCGCTGTTGGCGATCCTGCTGATCGTGGTGGCCCCCCTGATCTCCGTCTCCCTGCAAAAAGACCCCATGAGCGCCATGCCCGGCATGCACCACGCCATGATGATGGATAGCTCGTCCGCGAGCATGGCGCAGATGCCCGGGCACAAGATGGCAATGATGCACAGCACAGACGGCGCTACGCATACCGGACACGAAATGCCGCTGGACCATGCCGAAGCGTGTGGCTATTGCGTGCTGTTAGCCCATGTCCCGGGGCTCCTTTTCGCGCTGGCGCTGTTCGTCGCCATGCTCCTGCGGCGCATTCGCCTGCCGGTTTCTCGCCCGGTATTAAAGCACTGGCACTACTTTCCCTGGCTCTACCCCGAAACCCGCGCCCCGCCGCGGTTGTCTGCTTTTTCCCTTTAATAAAAATCAATCTGCGCACCGCGCAACGACCTCTTTTGCTTTAAAAAAGGAAAAGTATGACAACCTGCACCTCGCGCGCGGCATGGCTGAACCTGCTGCGTCGCCTCCATTTTTATATTGGTCTGTTTATCGGACCGTTTATCTTTGTCGCTGCCCTGACCGGTACGTTGTACGTGGCGACGCCGCAGCTGGAAAACTGGCTCTATCACGACGCGCTGCATGGCCTTGCCGACGGGACTCCGCAGCCGCTCAGCGCCCAGATTGCGGTGGCCGAAGAAGCGACCCAGGGCAATCTGCGGCTGCTGGCGGTGCGTCCGGCGCCTGCGTTGGGCGAGACCACGCGCATTATGTTTGCCGATACGGGTCTCGGAGAGTCGGAATCCCGGGCTATTTTTGTCGATCCGATCGCGCTGCGGGTGAAGGGCGATATGACGGTCTACGGCACCAGCGGCATCCTGCCGCTGCGCCAGTGGATTGATTATGCGCATCGCTCTCTGCTGCTGGGCGACAGCGGGAGGTTATACAGCGAACTGGCCGCCTCCTGGATGTGGGTGGCCGCGCTCGGAGGCATTGCCCTGTGGGCGATGACGCGTCCAAAACGGCGGCTGAATAACGCCCTGCAGAACCATCGTCGGCTGCACGTGACGCTGGGCTGGGGCTTACTGGTGGGTATGCTGCTCTTCTCCGCCACCGGCCTGACCTGGTCGCAATGGGCCGGCGGCAATGTGGACAAAATGCGGGCAGCGTTCGGCTGGCTGACGCCGCAGGTCAATACCCAGCTGCATGGCGAGATGCCGATGACGCACGATCCCCATGCCGGACATCATATGGATGCGATGACGCACGATCCCCATGCCGGACATCATATGGATGCGATGGCCATGGCCCAGCATCAGCCGGCGCTGCAGTTGGCCCAGTTTGACCAGGCGCTGGCGGCGGCCCGTCAGGCGGGGCTGAACGCCAGCCGGCTGGAGATCCGTCCGCCAGTGTCAGACGACCGCGCCTGGACGGTGAATGAGATCGACCGTCGCTGGCCGACGCAGGTGGACGCGGTGGCGATCGATGGCACCACGATGCAGGTGGTGGATCGCACGCGTTTTGCCGACTTTCCGCTGATGGCGAAGCTCACCCGCTGGGGCGTCGATTTCCATATGGGGATCCTCT
This sequence comes from Klebsiella sp. K47, assembly GCF_051858335.1. Lineage (NCBI taxonomy): Bacteria > Pseudomonadati > Pseudomonadota > Gammaproteobacteria > Enterobacterales > Enterobacteriaceae > Klebsiella > Klebsiella sp. K47. Next base: position 13,652 of record NZ_JBPYUI010000006.1, on the reverse strand, counting down.
TTGGTCTGGCGAATCAGCTGCTGCTGGTGGGATTTGGCTGCGCGCTGTGCGTTACCATCGGGGTGGGGTACCGGTTATGGTGGATCCGCCGTCCGCCTCAGGCCGCCTGGGATCCGGCGCATTCGCTGCTGCAGGCGTGGCTGTCGCTCGCCTGGCCTGCCCGAAGCCTGGTGCTTGGGCTGGCGTTTGCCCTTGGATTGGCCATGCCGTTAATGGGAGCCAGCCTGTTGCTGTTCATTGCCGTTGACTACCTGCGCTGGCGCGCGGCAACGGCAATGAGGATGATGAAGTCCAGCGACTAAGTGAAGACTTACGGCGTGCTGATGACCACCGTTACCCGGCGGTTTTCGGCGCGCCCGGCCGCCGTGTCGTTGCTGGCGATCGGGTATTTTTTGCCAAGGCCGCGGGTGACTAAATTACTGCGTGGGACATGAGCGCCTTCCGCCCAGGCATCGGCCACGCTGTTGGCCCGCTTAAGCGACAGGGCTTCATTGTAGCTATCTTCACCATAATTATCGGTATGGCCTTCAAGGCGGCTATGGGTGATCCCGGTAGCCGCCAGCCGCGAGGCCATCGTGGTGATCTGCTGGCGGCTGTCGGGACGTAGTCGGTAGTCATTCTTGTCAAACAGGATGCTATCGGATAAGCCCAGGGACCAATCGCCATTGCTTTCAGTAAAGCCGTAAGATTTCATCGCCGCCACCTGCTCGGGGGTAAATTTTCCCTGAGGAGCCTGGCAACCTGTCAAAAGCGCCGCCGCCATCAGGGCGGGGACGAAATATTTTCTGATCATAATGAGTCCTTTATTATTTCAGCGTCTGCTGGATACGTTGGTTTTTCATCCGATACATATTCTGATCGGCAAGTTCTTGCAGTGATTCCGCGGTGGCGTGCTCCCACGCCAGGGCATAACCGACGCTCAGCGAGAGCGTGGCGCTATGACCGTTGTGCAGGTTGAATGGCGGAAGAAATTGTTCCGTTAGCGCCTGGCACAGGGCCTGCACTTCTGCTTCCGAGCGCACCTCGCGCAGCAGAACGGCAAACTCATCGCCGCCAAGACGCCACGCCAGATGGCGTTTACCGGCAAAAGTCATCAGGCGGCTGGCGACCTCCATCAGCACTTTATCGCCCGCCGCATGCCCCCAGTTGTCGTTAATCAGTTTGAAATTATCGCCATCAAGAAACAGCAATGCCGAGGTTTGATGATCGACTTCATTCTGCATCAGCTCGGCGAGCGCGTTACGAAAGGCGGCGCGGTTAGCCAGGCCGGTCAACGGATCGTGTAACGAACTGCGCAACAGCTGCGCGTTTTTGGCCTGCAGCTGGCGCTGCCAGTCCTCCATTTCCCCCAGCAGGCTGTTAAAGTCCTGGGCGAAAAGATGGAACTCCTCGATACGCTCCTCCGGCACCCGCCGGGAGAAGTGGCGGTTTTCACGTATATCATGCACGACCTCAGTGATGCTCTGCAGGGCGGCGACGATCCCCCGGTGTAGGGAGTGGGTCAGCAGCAGGGCGATGAACGAGGCGAGCAGAATGCTACCGGTCAGCACCAGAATCGAGATACCGAGAAAGTGGCTAATCAGTTCATCAAGCGCGGTCAATCTCAGCTCGCCGATTTGTTTGCCCTGGTGCCAGATGGGCTGCACCGTGGGCTCCGGAAACAGCCATTTACTGATAAGCCCGCTCACTTGCTCTTTATTGGCCAGCGGTTCATGGCGCCACGCGGCGAAGTGCTGCATCTGGCCGTTTAGCACGATTGCCTGGGAGATCTGCCCTTGCTTGCCCAACGACGCGAGGGTCTCCTCTGCCGCCGCGCTGTCGCCAAACACCAGGGCGGCTTCGAGGCTGCGCCCCATGGTCGCGGCAGTGAGCTCAAGATTTTTCTGCGCGTACTGCTTGAGCGTGAAGATTGAGGCTGTACTCAGCAGCAGCCAGACCAGCGTCATGGAGATCACCACGCTTATCACGCTAATGCGACGGAGCGCGCGTTTGAAAGTCGGGCGCGGAGTCTGTGAAAAGTCCTTATTCATGTGGTTTCTTCCGGGCAAGCATCAGGACGTCCGGGTTAACCCGAACCCCGCTGTGCGTCAGAACGTCCAGATTAACGGAGAAGCGGACCCGGTCGTCATTGATGATCAGGCAAAACGCGCTACCAATTGAACAATCCGTATTTTGTTCTGCGATGAGTAACAGCGGCCTCGGGCCATAGCGGCGAGTGAGTTCTGACTGTTCAGTCGGCGATTCGCTGCCAAAATAAAAACCATCGCAGGTCGTTTTTAACGCTTCTTCACGATTACGTACTATCACCGGTTGATAGGGTAATGCATCCGGATCTTCATGAGCCAGGCTATGGGTGAAGCGTGATGAGGCAAAAATGCACAGCTTTGGCGCTCCTGTTAATGACGGCCAACGGGTGTAGGTCACGATCCCGGAAACAATAGCGCGAACATGTTCTGAAGGTCCGGCAGCAAAAACAGGAGATACCGCGATGAGAAAAAATACAGTCAATAAAAGACGGTGTAATACTGTCATTAACGCTTCCGTCAAAGTCGCCATAGCGCGGGAAAAGCCGCTGCCGATGCCCGGCGAAGAATACCACTGTTAATAAAACCCGTCATTAGATGCGCCCTTTGCTTTGGGACAATTCTCACCAGGATTTTTCGTAGTACCGATACCGTGGGTGCGCAAGTTTGGCTTGTTTTTCCTATGTGTAAATATTGTTATACGCATCGCGCCATTGTGAGTGGCAATTAATTCGTTAGTGTAAATTAAAATTTACGGAATATGGATTGAATTCTTTACTTTGTGTGGTATCGTTACGTCATGCCCTCTGAGGCAACCCTTATCGCAAACGAGCTACACAGGATCGCAATCATGCAAAAAGACGCGCTGAACAACGTACATATTACCGACGAACATGTATTAATGACCCCGGAGCAACTGAAGGCGGAATTCCCGCTGAGCGTCGAGCAGGAAGCGCAGATCGCGCACGCCCGTCAGACCATTTCGGATATCATCGCCGGTCGCGATCCGCGCCTGCTGGTGGTATGTGGTCCTTGCTCCATTCACGATCCGGAAGCTGCGATTGAATATGCTCGTCGGTTTAAAGCCCTTGCCGCAGAGGTCAGCGATAGCCTCTACCTGGTGATGCGCGTCTATTTTGAAAAACCCCGTACCACCGTCGGATGGAAGGGGCTGATTAACGATCCGCACATGGATGGTTCGTTTGATGTTGAAGGCGGCCTGAAGATTGCGCGTCGTCTGCTGGTCGAGCTCGTCAATATGGGACTGCCGCTGGCGACGGAAGCGCTGGATCCCAACAGCCCGCAGTACCTCGGGGATCTGTTCAGCTGGTCCGCTATCGGCGCGCGTACCACGGAATCACAAACGCACCGCGAAATGGCCTCTGGCCTGTCGATGCCGGTCGGCTTTAAAAACGGTACCGACGGTAGCCTGGCCACGGCCATCAACGCTATGCGCGCCGCGGCGATGCCGCACCGTTTCGTCGGCATCAACCAGGCCGGGCAGGTCTGCCTGCTGCAAACGCAGGGTAATCCGAACGGCCATGTGATCCTCCGTGGCGGCAAGGCGCCGAACTACGGTCCGGAAGATGTGGCGAAATGCGAAAAAGAGATGGCGCAGGCGGGACTGAAGCCGTCGCTGATGGTAGATTGCAGTCATGGGAACTCCAATAAAGATTTCCGCCGCCAGCCGGCCGTGGCTGAATCCGTGGTCGCGCAGATCAAAGATGGCAACCGCTCCATTATCGGCCTGATGATCGAAAGTAATATCCACGAAGGCAATCAGTCCTCTGAACAGCCGCGTGAGGCGATGAAATACGGCGTCTCGGTGACGGATGCCTGCATCAGCTGGGAGACTACCGAGGCGCTGCTGCGTGAACTGGATAAGGATCTCCGCGGCCACCTGGCGGCCCGTTTGGTTTAAGAGGAAAGTATGGTTGCTGAACTGACCGCGTTACGCGATCAAATTGATGAAGTGGATAAAGCGTTGCTTAGCCTGCTGGCTAAGCGTCTGGAGCTGGTGGCCGAAGTCGGCGAGGTGAAGAGCCAGTATGGCCTGCCGATTTACGTCCCGGAGCGCGAGTCGGCGATGCTCGCCTCCCGACGTGAAGAGGCGGCTGCGCTCGGCGTACCACCGGATCTGATCGAGGACGTTCTGCGTCGCGTGATGCGGGAATCCTATTCCAGCGAAAACGACAAAGGCTTCAAAACCCTGCAGCCGAATCTGCGGCCGGTGGTCATCGTCGGCGGCGGTGGGCAGATGGGCCGTCTGTTTGAGAAGATGTTAACGTTGTCCGGCTACCAGGTGCGTATTCTGGAAAAAGAGGATTGGGCCCGGGCGGCGGATATCGTCGCCGATGCCGGCATGGTTATCGTCAGCGTACCGATTCACACCACCGTGGAGACGATCGCCAGGCTGCCGCCCCTTCCGGCGGATTGCATTCTGGTTGACCTTGCCTCGGTGAAAGCGGAGCCGCTGCAGGCGATGCTGGCGGCGCATCAGGGCCCGGTTCTCGGCCTGCACCCGATGTTCGGTCCGGACAGCGGCAGCCTGGCGAAGCAGGTGGTGGTCTATTGTGATGGTCGCCAGCCGGAGGTCTATCAGTGGTTCCTCGAACAAATTCAGGTTTGGGGCGCGCGGCTGCACCGCATCAGCGCCGTTGAGCACGATCAGAACATGGCCTTTATTCAGGCGCTGCGCCACTTTGCCACCTTCGCCTATGGCCTGCACCTGGCGGAAGAGAATGTACGTCTTGAGCAACTGCTGGCGCTCTCGTCACCCATTTACCGACTGGAGCTGGCGATGGTAGGCCGTCTGTTTGCCCAGGATCCGCAGCTGTACGCCGATATTATTATGTCATCGGAAAACAACCTGGCGCTGATTAAGCGCTACTACCAGCGTTTCGGCGAAGCGATCGGCCTGCTGGAGCAGGGCGATAAGCAGGCGTTTATCGACAGCTTCCGTAAAGTCGAACACTGGTTTGGCGATTACGCTCAGCGTTTCCAGAGCGAGAGCCGCACGCTGCTGCGTCAGGCGAACGATAATCGGCAGTAAAGCGAAAAAGATGTATACAATAAAGCCAGCGACCGCTGGCTTTTTTTATAGGGATGACAACGATGGCTGAACCACAACCGCTGTTTGACTACACCGGATACCTGCCGGAATGCCCGACCTGGAGCGAGGCAGAACAGGCCCTCTACTGGGCTGATATCATGGAATGTGAAATTCACCGCTACGATATCCGCAGCGGAGAACACCAGGTGCTGCAGTTTCCAGAGGAGGTCGGCTGTTTTGCCCTGCGCGAGAAGGGCGGGTTTATCGTTGCATTGCGCAGCGGCATCTGGCTGACCGACGCCCACGGCCTGCTGCGGCGGAAAGTCTGCGATAACCCGAGCAACCCGGAGCTGGCGCGGTTTAACGACGGCGGGACCGATCGCGATGGGCGCTTTTATGCCGGTACCTTCTGGGGGCCTGGGGATTACAACGGCGCGCTGCTGATGCGAGTGGATAACGACCTGCAGCCGAAAGTGATCCAGTGTGACATCCATGGCGCCAATGGCCTGGCCTTTAGCGCCGACCGGCGCTGGATGTATACCTCTGATACGCCGAACGCCGTGATCTACCGTACGCCGCTGGATGAGCAGGGTGAGCCTGGCCGACGCGAAGTCTTTCGCCGTTTTCAGCCTGGCGAAGGGATCCCTGACGGGGCGGCGATCGACGTGGAGGGATGTTACTGGAGCGCAATGTTTGACGGCTGGCGGATCGCCCGTTTCTCGCCGCTGGGCGAGGAGCTGGAATCCTACCCGATGCCGGTTCGTTGCCCGACGATGGTCTGCTTCGGCGGGGCGGATATGAAAACGCTCTATATCACCACCACCCGGGAAAACATGGAGGACGATGAGCTGGCGCAGTATCCGCTGTCAGGCGCCATCTTCACCCTGCCGGTAGCGGTGGCAGGGATGAAGAAATTACCGTTCCGCGAATGTTAAACCGGATCCACCGGGACCACGTTTTCGCTAGGGTAGCAGCCGAGGACCTTCATGGAGCGGGTGATATCCGCCAGCTCCTTCAGCGCCTTGCGCATGGGCAGCGAATCCAGGTTGGCCTGAATATCGAGATAAAACATCTCTTCCCAGGGATTGCCGTGGATCGGGCGGGATTCCAGTTTGGTCATGATCAGATTGTGGTTGCGCAACACCAGCAGGGCTTCCACCAGGGCGCCCGCCTGCTGACCGGTCGCCATTAACAGCGTGGTCTTGGCCGGCACCTGATCGGAGACGTTCACCGCTTTGCGCGCCAGGACGAGGAAGCGCGTGATGTTCTGCGTCTGGTTGGCCTGGCAGTGCTCCAGCACCTGCAGACCATACAGAGCGCCGCCCGCTTCGCTACCCAGGGCCGCGACGGCCGGGGAGTTCGCCTGCGCCACTTTTTCCATTGCCGCCGAGGTGCTCTCGGTATACTCAATCTTCCAGTGCGGGTAGCGGCTCAGGTACTGGCTGCACTGCTGGAACGGCTGCGGATGGCTGTAAACGGTCTGAATTTTATCGGCATCCGTCGAGGTGCTCACCAGTACGCAATGATCGATAGGGATCGTCAGCTCGCCAACGATCGACAGGCTGGTGTGCTGCAGCAGATCGTAGACGTCGTTGATCCCGCCGGAGCTGGTGTTTTCAATCGGCACCACCGCGTAATCGGCCTGGCCGGTTTCTACCTGATTAAAAATATCGGCGAACTTCGCGCAGCCGCTCTCAATAAACTGCTCAAAGTGGCGAGCGGCGTACTGACGCGCCGCCAGATGCGAGTAAGAGCCCTTGGGACCGAGGAACGCCACGCGGGCCGAATGCGGGTTAATTTTATTCAGATGCTGCTGCAGCAGGGTTTGCTGGGTAAGAACAGAGTCTTCGATAATCAGCTGGAACAGGCGGGTGATATAGTGCGCATCCAGATTATGGCGCTTGCCGATAGTCATCAGGCGCTCCAGCAAATCGCGTTCGCGGTCAATATCACGCACCGGACGATGGGAGGCCAGTTTGGCTTTTCCAACCTCAACAGCCAGTCCGCGGCGCTCCGCCAGCAGAGCAAGCAGCTTCTCGTCCAGGGCGCTTATCTTATCGCGCAGCGCCAGTAATGGGTTTTCCTCGGTCATAGATGTTGCCTTTGTTGTTATCAAATAAAAAAGGCCTCCCGGGTGGGAGGCCTTATTGTTCGTCTTCGCATTCTTTCTTATACGACGAATTGCCTCCCGGTCAGGGGAAGGTAAAAAAGAATGCGAAGAAGAACGGGACAAGTTTCATGGTAAATTCCTTTAGGTAGTGGGGATTACAGTACCTGTACTGTTTTCACTCTGTCAATAAAAAACGCGCCCGAAGGCGCGTGGCATGACACAACTTAAGTTAAGGATTACTCTTCTTCTTCCACAAAGCCTGCCTCTTTCACCGACGTCGCGGCGCGGCGGGCTTCCCCTTTGTGTTGCACTTTATTGAGCTGCCGTTCCAGCTTGTTGATCAATTCGTTAATGGCGGCGTACATATCTTCATGACGCGCACTGGCAACCAGATGGCCGTTTGGCGTGTTGATGGTTGCATCAGCGATAAAACCCTGCGGCTCCTTAGACAGAATGATGTGCGGGTTGATTAAATGAGTTTGCCACTTATCCAGTTTGGCGAGACGGTCTGCGACATGCTGGCGGATTGCCGGAGTAATTTCCATTTGTTTACTGGTAATGTTCATTGTCATAAATTTTACCTCTTGTCTTTCCCGTCTTGGTGAATCCAGCATACCTTTCCCAATGTCAAAATGTGTGATCTAAATCACATTTTATTGTCACTTTTTGTCAACAAATTCATTTTGTGAGACAGGGCAGGAAGAAGTGAGATTTTACTTGTCGAACCCGATAAAGCAGGCCATATTTGATGAGTTAACCCGGCGCTAAACCGCTTCAGCTCGTCGGGAAACGTATAAAAAAACGGCAGCCAGTGGCTGCCGTTTGCGATCGATGAGTCAGGCTCAGGTGTTCTTGCTGTTCGCGGCGATAATCTTCGCGACTTTGTCCGCCTGAGCGTTCATTTGCATCTGACGATAGGCGTTTTCCATCTTCGGCAGGGCATCGCGGGTGGCCTGGGTATCCGGATAATTACGCATCATCCCTTCCACACGGTTAACCACGGCAACCCATGCGCCACGATCGGTGTAGTAATCCACGACCGACAGCTCATATTTGGCCAGACGATCTTTCAGGAACACCATGCGTTTATAGGCGTCAGTGGCGTACTGGCTGTTCGGATAACCACGCACCAGTTTGGAGAAGTCATTGAAGGCATCGCGCGCGTGCTGCGGATCGCGGTCGGAGCGATCAACGCCGAAGAAGCCCTGCAGCGCGCTGTCATCCAGGGCCATGTTGGTCAGGCCGCGCATATAGATGACATAGTCGATGTTCGGATGGGTGGGGTTCAAACGCATGAAGCGATCGATAGCCGCCTGAGCCAGAGGAAGATCGGCGTTTTTATAATACGCATAAATCAGATCCAGCTGTACCTGTTGGGAATAAGGGCCGAATGGATAACGATTATCCAACGCTTCCAGTTGCGTTATCGCCTGTTTCCAGTTACCGTCCTGCAGTTTTTGCTGGGCGGTCGCGTAGATTTCATTCGGCGGATTATCAGGCACCTCTTCCTTAGAGCCGGAGCAACCCACCAAAGCCAGGCTCAGTGTGGCGGCTGCCACCAGGTATTTCATGCGCGTCATGACGTTTTGACTTCCTCAAAATGTTTATGCGGGAGAATCTCTGTTCCTGCTCCCGATTAAGACCAGCTACAATAGCACACTATATTAAACGGCAAAGCCGTAAAACCCAACGTTAAACGAAGAAGCTGTATATGGCACAACGAGTACAACTCACCGCAACGGTGACCGAAAATCAACTCGGTCAACGCTTAGATCAGGCTTTGGCCGAATTGTTCCCTGATTATTCGCGATCGCGGATAAAAGAATGGATCCTCGACCAACGCGTATTAGTCAATGGCACCATTGGCGATAAACCGAAAGAAAAAGTGCTGGGGGGAGAACGCATCGCTATCGATGTGGAAATCGAAGAAGAGGCGCGCTTCCAGCCGCAGGATATTCCGCTCAATATCGTTTACGAAGATGATGACATCATCGTGATCAATAAACCGCGCGATCTGGTTGTACATCCTGGCGCGGGCAACCCTGACGGTACTGTGCTGAATGCGCTGCTGCACTACTATCCGCCTATTGCCGATGTGCCGCGCGCGGGTATTGTTCATCGTCTGGATAAAGACACCACCGGTCTGATGGTGGTGGCGAAAACCATTCCGGCGCAAACCCGGCTGGTGGAGTCGCTGCAGCTGCGCGAGATCACCCGTGAATACGAAGCGGTGGCGATCGGTCATATGACCGCCGGTGGCACAGTGGAAGAGCCGATCAGCCGTCACCCGACCAAGCGTACCCATATGGCGGTGCATCCGATGGGCAAACCGGCGGTGACCCACTACCGCATTATGGAACATTTCCGCATCCATACCCGCCTGCGTCTGCGTCTGGAAACCGGTCGTACGCATCAGATCCGCGTGCATATGTCGCATATCACCCATCCGCTGGTAGGCGACCAGGTCTATGGCGGCCGGCCGCGTCCGCCGAAGGGCGCGTCGGAGGAGTTCATCACCGCGCTGCGTAAATTCGACCGCCAGGCGCTGCATGCCACCATGCTGCGCCTGTATCACCCGATCTCCGGCATTGAAATGGAGTGGCACGCGCCCATCCCGCAGGATATGGTCGAGCTCATCGAGGCGATGCGCGCCGATTTTGAAGCCCATAAGGACGATATTGACTGGTTATGACGAAACTGATTGTACCGCAGTGGCCAATGCCCGGCAGCGTGGCGGCCTGTAGTTCTACCCGCATCGGCGGCGTGAGTCTGCCGCCCTATGACTCGCTCAACCTGGGCGCCCATTGCGGCGACAATCTGCAGGATGTCGAAGAAAACCGGCGGCGGATGTTTGCCGCCGGCGGCTTGCCGTCTTACCCGGTTTGGCTGGAGCAGGTCCATGGCACCGAGGTTCTGACGCTGGACGGCGGACCCTATCCGTCGAAACGCGCGGATGCCTCTTATAGTCGTACGCCAGGGACCGTCTGCGCGGTGATGACCGCTGACTGCCTGCCGGTGCTGTTCTGTAACCGCGACGGCACCGAAGTCGCCGCGGCGCACGCGGGATGGCGCGGCTTATGCGAAGGGGTTCTGGAAGCGACGGTTGCTCGTTTCGCCGATAAAGCCGAAAATATTATGGCGTGGCTGGGGCCCGCCATCGGTCCGCAGGCGTTTGAGGTGGGACCGGAAGTCCGGGATGCCTTTATGGCGAAGGACGAGGATGCGCACCGGGCTTTTCGTCCGGCAGGCGAAAAATATTTTGCTGATATCTACCAACTGGCGCGGCAGCGTCTGGCAAACGTCGGCGTTGAGCAGATTTTCGGCGGCGATCGCTGCACGCTAAGCGAAAAGGATGATTTTTTCTCTTACCGGCGCGACAAGACCACCGGTCGTATGGCAAGTTTCATTTGGCTGATATAACCTAGAGAATCAAGACGATCCAGAAGGCAAACTTATTTTTCACATAGTTCGGGTCTTTAACCTTGAATAATTGAGGGATGACCTCATTTAATCTCCAGTAGCAAATTTGACCTGTTTATGGGAGGAGTTATGCGTCTGGATCGTCTTACCAATAAATTCCAGCTTGCTCTTGCCGATGCCCAGTCGCTCGCACTCGGGCACGACAACCAATTCATCGAACCTCTTCATTTAATGAGCGCCTTGCTGAATCAGGAAGGGGGATCGGTACGTCCTTTATTAACCTCGGCGGGCGTGAATGCCGGGAAACTGCGCACTGACATCGAACAGGCCTTGAGCCGTTTACCGCAGGTGGAAGGCACCGGCGGCGATGTGCAACCTTCTCAGGATTTAGTGCGGATCCTCAACCTTTGCGACAAGCTGGCGCAAAAGAAAAAGGACAACTTTATTTCGTCGGAACTGTTCGTTCTGGCGGCGCTTGAATCACGCGGTACGCTGACCGACCTTTTAAAATCCGCCGGAGCAACAACCGCCAACGTGACTCAGGCGATTGAACAAATGCGCGGAGGGGAAAGCGTGAACGATCAGGGTGCCGAAGACCAACGTCAGGCATTGAAGAAATTTACCGTCGATCTCACCGAGCGTGCCGAGCAGGGCAAGCTGGATCCGGTGATCGGCCGTGATGAAGAGATTCGCCGTACCATTCAGGTACTGCAGCGTCGTACCAAAAACAACCCGGTGCTGATCGGTGAACCCGGGGTGGGTAAAACGGCAATCGTCGAAGGCCTGGCGCAGCGTATCGTCAACGGCGAAGTACCAGAAGGGCTGAAAGGCCGTCGGGTATTGGCGCTGGATATGGGGGCGCTGGTGGCCGGGGCGAAATACCGCGGTGAGTTTGAAGAGCGTCTGAAAGGCGTGCTGACCGACCTGTCCAAACAGGAAGGCAACGTCATTCTGTTTATCGACGAACTGCATACCATGGTTGGCGCTGGTAAAGCCGACGGCGCGATGGATGCGGGTAACATGCTGAAGCCGGCGCTGGCGCGTGGTGAACTGCACTGCGTCGGGGCGACGACGCTTGATGAATACCGTCAGTACATCGAAAAAGACGCCGCGCTGGAACGTCGCTTCCAGAAAGTGTTCGTCGCCGAGCCTTCGGTAGAAGATACCATCGCGATTCTGCGCGGTCTGAAAGAACGTTATGAGCTGCACCACCACGTGCAGATCACTGACCCGGCTATCGTGGCGGCGGCGACCTTATCGCATCGCTATATTGCCGACCGTCAGCTGCCGGATAAAGCCATCGACCTCATCGATGAGGCGGCATCCAGCATCCGTATGCAGATTGACTCCAAACCGGAAGAGCTGGACCGCCTCGATCGGCGTATTATCCAGCTGAAACTGGAACAGCAGGCGCTGAAGAAAGAGTCTGATGAGGCGAGCCTGAAGCGTCTCGATATGCTCAACGAGGAGCTGGCGGATAAAGAACGGCAGTACTCGGTGCTGGAAGAAGAGTGGAAAGCGGAAAAAGCGTCGCTCTCCGGCACCCAGACCATCAAAGCTGAGCTGGAGCAGGCGAAAATCGCCATCGAACAGGCGCGTCGCGTCGGCGATCTGGCGCGGATGTCCGAGCTGCAGTACGGCAAAATTCCGGAACTGGAGAAACAGCTGGCGGCTGCCACTCAGTCCGAAGGGAAAACCATGCGTCTGCTGCGTAATAAAGTGACGGATGCTGAAATCGCCGAAGTGCTGGCTCGCTGGACCGGTATCCCGGTCTCCCGCATGATGGAAAGCGAGCGTGATAAACTGCTGCGTATGGAGCAGGAGCTGCATCATCGGGTGATTGGCCAGGATGAGGCGGTTGAAGCGGTATCCAACGCCATTCGCCGCAGCCGCGCCGGGCTGTCCGATCCGAACCGGCCGATTGGTTCGTTCCTGTTCCTCGGTCCAACCGGGGTCGGTAAAACCGAGCTGTGTAAAACGCTGGCTAACTTTATGTTCGATAGCGACGACGCAATGGTGCGTATCGATATGTCCGAGTTTATGGAGAAACACTCCGTCTCGCGTCTGGTCGGTGCGCCTCCGGGATACGTCGGCTATGAAGAGGGCGGTTACCTGACCGAGGCGGTGCGCCGTCGTCCTTATTCCGTCATCCTGCTGGATGAAGTGGAAAAAGCGCACCCGGATGTGTTCAACATTCTGCTGCAGGTACTCGACGACGGGCGTCTCACCGACGGGCAGGGGAGAACGGTCGACTTCCGTAATACGGTAGTCATCATGACCTCGAACCTCGGTTCCGATCTGATTCAGGAACGGTTCGGCGAGCTGGACTACGGACATATGAAGGACCTGGTGCTGGGGGTAGTCAGCCAGAACTTCCGTCCGGAGTTCATCAACCGTATCGACGAAGTGGTGGTCTTCCATCCGCTGGGCGAGAAACATATTGCCTCTATTGCCCAGATCCAGCTGCAGCGTCTGTATAAACGTCTGGAAGAGCGCGGATATGAAGTGCAGATGTCCGATGAGGCGCTGAAGCTGCTGAGCGCCAATGGTTACGATCCGGTATACGGCGCGCGGCCATTGAAACGTGCTATTCAGCAACAGATTGAGAACCCGTTAGCCCAGCAGATCCTTTCCGGTGAGCTGGTTCCGGGTAAAACCATCGAGCTGGTAGTAAAAGACGACCGCATTGTGGCAGTGCAGTAAATCACAAAACGACAAAAACGGGCCCAGCGGGCTCGTTTTTGTTTAAAAACCAGGCAAGAATTAAAGCTCAATACCTGATTTGGTTGAAAAGTGAGCGGTTGAATTCTTTTTTTGAATTTATCCTTGTCACTTCAGAATTACCCCCTATAATGCGCCTCCACTGACACGGAACAACGGCAAACAAGCCGCCGGGCCAGGAGGATTCAGCGACGGAAATCGACGTTGAAAGCCGACAGAGAAAAGCAAAATAAGCGCTTGACTCTGAATGAGGAAAACGTATTATACGGGACCTCGCGACAGAGCGCTAAAGCGCGTCGCAACTGCTCTTTAACAATTTATCAGA